>CALEDI010000214.1 GCA_937949535.1 uncultured Lewinella sp.
CTTCCGCGCAGCGGATACCCCTCGGATCTCCCCGGACGGAGCGCAGCGCAGTCCGGGGGCACTCCCGCCTGCCCCACCTGTCACGCCTGCCCCGTCCAGCTTCCGCGTAGCGGATACCCCTCGGATAACCCCGGACGGAGCGCAGCGCAGTCCGGGGGCACTCCCGCCTGCCCCTTCCCCCCTCCCCCACGGGGAGGGGCCGGGGGAGAGGGCCTACGAACGCCTCCTAACCACCCTCCTAAACCACAAAAAAAAGGTCCTCCTCCTCACCCTCCTCGCCTTCGGCCTTCCCCTCTGGTGGCTCCCCAACCGCGTAGACGATTTCCCGCTCTACAACCAGACCATCGGCTCTGATTTTTACCGCGACCAGCTCCGCCCCCACCTCAACAAATACCTCGGCGGCAGTTTCCGGCTCTTCAGCTACTACGTCTACGAGGGCGGCGGCTACCGCGCGCCGGAGGAGACGCGCCTATACGTCGGCGCAGCTCTACCGGACGGTGCTACACTGGCCCAGCTCAACGACGTTGTTGGGCAGGTAGAAGCCTACCTTGGCCGTTTTTCGGGCAAGATCGAGCGCTTCACCGCTCAGGTCTACTCCGGCCAAAACGCACGGTTAGAGATCACCTTCCCGCCGCCCTCCTCCCTTGGGGCCCAGGGGGCCAGTGGTTTCCCATACACCCTCAAGAACCGCCTCACGGCCTACGCCACCAACTTTGGCGGCGTGAAGTGGAACATCTACGGCGTAGGGCAGGGCTTCAGCAACGAATCTGGCGGCCGCCCAGTGAGCTTCAACGTTACGCTGAAGGGCTACAACCAAGCGGGCCTAGACGAGCAGTCCGGCCGCCTAGCCGAGCTACTCCTCGGTCATCCCCGCGTGCAGGAGGTCAATACCAACGCCAACATCAGTTGGTGGGAGAAAGACCGCTACGAGTACCTCCTCAACGTCCGCGCCCCAGACATGGCCCGCCTTGGCCTCAGGCCTGCGGACCTGAGCGCGAGCCTCGCTTGGTTCAACCGCAACGACCAGCCCGACTTCTACCTCAGCGGCGGAGACCCCGTCGCCGTTGCCGCAGAAAACCCAGAACGCTATGACCGCTGGCGGCTGGAGAACTGGTCTGTCCCCCGCAACAACGGTCAACTAGATTTCACGGCTGTAGCCAGCTTGGAAAAGCGCGTCGCGCCCCAGGCGCTACACAAAGAGAACCAGCAATACCTCCGCCTTATCGCCTTCGAGTACCTCGGCAGCCCGCGCTTCGGTAACAAACACCTTACCGCTTGCCTAGACACCCTGCGGGCGGGCCTCCCGCTGGGCTTCACCGCCGAGCGGCGGTCGTACTCCCAAGACCGAGCGGCGAAGCAGCTCACCTACCTGATGGGCTTGGCTGTTTTATTGATATTCTTCATCTGTGCCGTCTTGTTTGAATCCCTTCGGCAGGCATTCAACATCATATTGCTGATCCCGATCTCTTGCATCGGGATATTCATCACCTTTTATTACTTCAACGTCCGGTTAGACCAAGGCGGATATACCAGCTTCCTGCTCGTTACCGGTTTGGCCGTCAATGGCTTGATACTTGTCGTGAACGAATTTAACTATTTGCGAAAAAGGAATACAAACTGGACGGAAGCACAGCTTTACGGCCAAGCAATTCGGCATAAGCTGTTACCGATTGTACTCACCGTCATCTCTACTGCAGCCGGTTTGGTTCCGTTCCTCCTCGGCGGGCGCAACGAAGTGTTCTGGTACGCGCTGGCGGCAGGCACTATTGGCGGGTTGGTGTTTTCGCTGTTCGTGATCCTATTTATTTCGCCCGTTTTCTTTTTGCGGAGGAGGGGGTGAGGGATGAGAATACAACTCAAGTTCGACGCATAGCCCCAAACCAAAAACCGCCACCCCAAATCAAATCGGAGCGGCGGTCAGTACCTTTTTCAAAGAAGCTCAGCGGCTTCCTTTATTCTCGTTCAAAGCGGATTTCTTGCAGCAGTACCCCGGCGGAGTTCTTCGCAACATAGACGTACACCCGGAAGGGGCCTTGGGCCGTAGCGAGGGTTCCGATGCAGTATTCTGCATCCTCAGACTTGGAAGCGCCTTGGTGTACCTTGCCGAAGCTAGAAGGCGTATTGGCAGCGAAGAAAGACTTCAGCGCGGCGGCGGCTTCGGCGCGGTTGTAGTAGTCTTCCTTATCGAGGATGGTGAGCTGCACCTCCTCGTCCATAACGGCCGAAAGCTCAGCTACGTTGCCGCTACCGATGGCGCGGCAGACATCGTCGAGGGCTACGGGAGCCTGATCTACCTGAGGAAATAGGTTACCGAATACAGCTAGTGAAATTATAAGAAGCGTTTTCATGGGATAGTTATTTAGGTCACTACAATCAACCAATTTTGCCCAAGGCAAAAACGGTCAGCAACCGTGAAATCCAACCAGGTTCAAACACCCTTTTAATTGTTGGACAACTGTTTATTAGACGATTACACCTGCAAAGGTCACCAAAACATTACCTACCAAACGCCCCCATGACAATGTGGATTGCTATAAAAAAGTTAAGGTTTGAAGGTAAAACCAACCAAAATACTAATTCTGGGGTCCGATGATGTTCTTCGCTATGCCCCAAGTGCGCTAAGGTGCTGATCGTCGGGCCAAGTCCGTTTATCCCAAACATGCACCATCCCTTCGTACCTTCGCCCCCACAATAAGAAAACCTCCAAAAGATATGAAAACCGGCAAATCACTATTGGTAATCCTCGACGGCTGGGGAATTGGCGGACGGCCCGAAGACGACGCCATCGCGATGGCCAATACCCCCAACTACGACCGCATCTATAAGGAACGCCCCCACGCAACCCTCGTCACCTACGGCGAAGAAGTCGGCCTGCCCGAAGGGCAGATGGGCAACTCCGAAGTAGGCCACCTCAACATCGGGGCAGGCCGCGTTGTATACCAAAGTTTTGCCCGCATCAATAAGGCCATCCGCGAAGGCGAACTACAGAAGCTCGACGCCCTCCAGTCTCAACTCACCTACGCCCGCAAGCACGGCAAAGCCGTTCATTTGATGGGCTTACTCTCCGACGGCGGCGTCCACTCCCACATCAACCATCTGCTGCGCCTCACCGACATCATCACCGAGGCGGGCAACGAAAAAGTTTTCATCCATGCTTTCACCGACGGGCGAGACGTTGCGCCAGACTCCGGCCTAGGCTTCCTGAAAACCCTCACGGAGCACATCAAAGACCAACCAACCGAGTTGGCCTCCGTAACCGGCCGCTTCTACGCCATGGACCGCGACACCCGCTGGGAGCGCATCAAAGTCGCCTACGATGCAATGGTAAAAGGCATCGGCGCATCATCTCAAGACATCCTGAAAACCATCGAGGAACAGTACGCCAAAGACACCACCGATGAGTTCATCCAGCCCATCGTGATGAAAAACGCCGACGACGAAACGGTTGCAACCATCGCCGAAGGCGACGTTGTGATCTGTTTCAACTTCCGCACCGACCGCCCCCGGCAGATCACCCGCGCCCTCACGCAGGAAGCCTTCCCCGAGCAGCAGATGGCCCCCATCTCCGGCCTGCGCTACGTCTGCATGACAACCTACGACGACAAATTCCGGGACGTATCCGTCCTCTTCCCCTCTACCGATCTCACCAATACGATGGGCCAGGTGGTAAGTGAAGCCGGAAAAACCCAAGTCCGCATAGCCGAGACGGAAAAGTACGCCCACGTCACCTTCTTTTTCAACGGTGGAAAAGAAGACGAATTCCCCGGAGAGCGGCGCATCCTGATCGATAGCCCGCGCGACGTGGAGACCTACGATCTGAAGCCCGAAATGGGGGCCTACGGCATCACTGAAGCCATCGTTGAAGACATCCACGCCAACCAGCCCGACTTCATCTGCCTCAATTTTGCCAATACCGACATGGTTGGCCATACCGGAAATTGGGACGCCGCCGTCAAGGCGGCCGAAGTAGTGGATGAGTGCCTCGGCAAGCTCCTCGATGCCGCCGCCCACCACGATTACCACGCCCTCGTCATCGCAGACCACGGCAATTCCGACGTGATGCGCAACGAAGACGGCAGCGTGCATACCGCCCACACGACCAACCCCGTGCCGGTCGTTTACGTAGGCTCCAACGCAGGTCTCCAACTCAAAGCCGGCGGTAAATTGGGCGATGTTGCCCCTACCCTGCTCGCGCTCATGGGCCTCAATCCTTCTTCGGAAATGGATGGGGTTTCGCTCATCAAGTAATGGTTTCTGGGCGCGGCCGCAGGTGCAGGGAAAGGTTTCGGCCTTGGTCGAGGCCTTCCAGGCCGAGCTCCTACAGTCGCGAAGCGACTACCACAGGAACGCCAAATCAAAAACATCTCCTCTCTCCCGAGGAGAAGAGCCAAGGGAGAGGGTAATCTTACCTCTTCACTACCAACCAGCCAACCATGCCCATTCGTCTGATTTCCTTCTGTCTTTGTCTCTTCCTCTGCGCTGCCTGCCAACCAAAACCCGGCGCGAGCGTTGGAATCGCTAAATCAGCAGAAGCAATGGCCAAAGACATCCCCACCCCCTCCGCCTGGAAAATCGTTAGCTGCTCCAACGGCGGCAAAACGGTAGACGCCGTCAACGACAAAGGCTTCGTCGCTATCCGCGACGGGCAGATCGGCGGCAACACCGGCTGCAACGCCTTCGGCGGCGAATGGACCGGCTCCTCCTCCAAAATGAAGGTAGGCGGCGTTATGGCCACCAAAATGTTCTGCGCCGACGCCAACGAACAGGAAGTGATGGTACTCGACCTCTTCAACGGAACCGTCACCGCCAAAGTCTCTGGCCAAGAGCTTACCCTTTCGGGCGGAGGAACGACGCTCCTCCTCCAAAGAGACGATGCGATGTTGAAGTAGTCCTTCGCCTTTGTGTTTCCTCGGCGTACTTATCCCGTAGGGATTACCCGTTGGATTGCCTCGGACGGAGTCCGAGGAGGACAAGCCCTTCACCTTCCGCTACTGCGGCGCGGAGCGCCGCCACATCTCCCCCACCCCGATGACCAAAGCCGACCTCAAAGCCACCCTCGAACACTACCACGACCGGCACAACCGCCCAGACTTCATCCCCGACGACCCCATCGGCCTCGTTCATGCCTTCGAAGACAAGCGCGACCGGGAAATCGTTGGCTTTTGGGTCGCCACCCTAGCTTGGGGCCGCCGCGCCACCATCATCGACAAAGGAACCAAGCTGATCGAACTGATGGGCGGAGAGCCCTACCGCTTCATCACCGAACACCACGAAGAAGACCGCGCCCGCTTCGCAGACTGGAAACACCGCACCTTCAACTACACCGACACCCTGTACTTCCTGGAGTTCCTCCAGCACTTCTACCGCGAGAACGAAAGCCTCGAAACCGCCTTCGCCCGCCACCTGCGGCCCGAAGACAAAAACATCGAACCCGCCCTGATCGGCTTTCACAACGACTTCTTTAGCCTGCCCGATGCGCCGCATCGGACCCGCAAACACGTCGCTACCCCAGCCCGAAAATCGCGTTGCAAACGCCTCTGCATGTTCCTCCGCTGGATGGTCCGGCAAGACGATCGGGGCGTAGACTTCGGCGACTGGACCCAAATCTCCCCCGCCCAACTCTGCCTTCCGCTAGACGTCCATGTAGAGCGCCAAGCCCGCCGCCTCAAGCTCCTAAAACGAAAGCAAAACGACTGGAAGGCCGTCGTAGAACTCACCGATGCCGTCCGCCGTTTCGACCCTGAAGACCCCGCCCGGTATGATTTTGCGCTGTTTGGGATGGGGATAGAGGGAGGGTAGCAATGTAGTCGCTACCCAAACCGCTATACATCGACTAAAACCCCCTCCCTAAATCCCTCCCCACGGGGGAGGGACTTGTGAAAACGCTACGCGTTTTAGCGTAATGGCCACTTAATCAGCGTCAATGTATAGCGGTTTGGTCGCTACCACACTACGATCACCTTCAAAACCCCGTCCCCATCCCATCCCGCAGTGGTTTGTTCCATTCTACGCGCTCTTGCGGCGGACTGGGCAGGGTTCCGAAGGGGTAATAGACATCGCCGTCTGGCTTGGCGCGGGAGAGGTGGCGGAGGTAGAGGCTATCGGTTTGTTGGACGTTCAGGGTTGGGTATTCGAGGGGGGAGACGATGTAAAAGGTCTCTTGGTCGAAGCCTTCAAACTGACGACGAACGACGCGGCCTCGGGCCTTGGTGAGGTAGTAGCCCGTAGCCGGCTCGATGAGGGTGTGGCCGAAGATGGCGACGGAGTCTTGGTCGTGGCCCTCCATTACGTCGTAGGCGGTATTGCGGACGAGGAGGCCACGCTCATCGCTCGCAGCTCTCGGCGGTAAGACGAAGAAGTTGAACCCGATCCGGAGGAGCAAAAGAAAAACGACGAAGAGAATGAGCAGGTTACAATCATTGCGCCACGCAGACCACACCACGGCACCTGCGGCCGCGCCCAACAAAATGCTCTTCCCCCAAGCATAGCGAACAATCTCCGTTTCGGGGAAAAGCGGCGCAAACGGGATGATGATGGCGCAAAGCGTCATCAAGCCAAGCAAGACATAGCGCAGGGCGCGGTAAGACCGGCTCCGTTCCGCCTCGTGCTGTTCGTGCAAGACGAGCAACCCCCCGAACAGCAAAGGGAAAAGCATCAGTAGGTAGCGCGGATAAACATTGGGCGAAAACCAATAAATCGGGATGTTGGCGAGGAACGCCACCAGCATAAAAGCGGCAAAATCGTTCCGTTTCAGCCGCGCCCAACTGCCCGGTTGGAGGAGGTACACCAAGAACAACGTCCAGGGCAAAAAGTGGTAGCTCATCTCGAAGGGGAAGGCCAAAAAATGCTGCACGGACTCGCCGACTCCGTGGGCAACCGCCGTTCGTTTTCCGCTTTCCACAAACAACCGGCGGCCTACTTTTTCGAGGTCTACATATTCGCTGTACTGCCAGTAATAGATCGCCAAGGCCCCCACGCAAGCAAGGCCCGTGAGCAGGTGCGCGGGCCGGAAAAACTGTTTCCAAGCACGGGTCCAGCCCAGAATAGCGAAAACGCTTAGCCCCTGGAACACGATGGCGGGCAAGCCCTTGAGCATGAACCCAACGGCCGTGAGGCCATAGGCCCAACCGAAGGCTTTCCACCATTCGCCCCGCCGGCCGTACTCGTACAGCAGCATGATCTGGGCGTAAACGACCCAGCTAAAGGTAACGTCGATGAGCGCCAGCATAGAATCCCAGAAGAGCATCCGCCCGCAGGTGATGACCGTCAGGGCATGGATGGCCGCGAGGTAGCGAGAGAAATGTTTGCGGCTAAAGTAGTAGGTCGTTGCGGCAAAGCCGAGCAGCCCCAAAACCGTTGGCAAACGGGCCGCCCACTCGTTCACCTCTCCGTGGAGGGTAAAACTGAGGGCCAATATCCAGTTCCAGAGCGGTGGTTTGTTCAGGTAAGCATCGCCGTGCATGACGGGGGCGATATAGTTGCCGCTCCAGAGCATCTCCTGCCCAACAAGCGCACGGATCGCTTCGTCGTCGATGAAGACCATGATGCCCAAGTTGATGAGCAAGGCGGCGGGGAGAAGGAGCAGACTTAGCAGGAATAACTTGCGGCGCACGGGAGGCGTTTAGTGTTTAGCATTTAGCGGTCAGGGTTCAGGATTCAGGCTACCGCTGTTGCATTAAGTAGTTGGAATTCGGGTGATAAGAATGTTGGCTGGTTGACAGAACGGACGCTCAAAGCGTTCGGCCGGTAATACCAACATTCTTATCCCCCGAATGCTGAACCCTGAACCCTGATTGCTCTCCCCCTTACTTCACCGCCACCTCAAAAACTTGGCTTGCGGCCCGCTGCGTGCCATCTGGACTACGCGCTACGACGAGTACGCGGTACTTGCCCACATCGTCGGTAGAAGGTAGTTCGATGGTAGCGTCTCCTTGTCCGGTTTTCCAGAGGAGGACGGGCGAGATGGCCGGGACGTCGCTCTCCGCAGCGTCTCGGAGGGGGAAGTTTGCCTTCGGCTGGAGGCCACTCACGAGGAAGCTGTCATCAGCATCGGCGGCAGGGAACTTCTCTGCTCCTCGGAGGGTCTCGATGCGTACCACACCGTTG
>CALEDI010000215.1 GCA_937949535.1 uncultured Lewinella sp.
GGTGTGTAGTCTGCCTATAAATTAGTCCGCCGACTATCATCAAAACGCGCAGCGTTTTTATAAGCCCCTCCCCCGTGGGGAGGGGTTTGGGGAGGGGGTTTGCGCGCGGAGACAATTCATTACAGATTACACACCCTGGCCCTAAAAGGTATAACTAAGAGACTCCTCTTTTCGAGCTAAACCCTCACCGGTACACTGCTAGACAAACGAAAAGATCGGACGCTCGCAGGTCCGACTGCGTCAGGACGCTACGAGGTCCTGAAAGAACATTTGTCTAGAAGCAGTGTACCCTCACCGGCCCATCAAGCTCAACGCGGCTTAGTCGAAGCCTGAAAGGACCTAGGGCTAACCCCTAATCGTTGTTTAAAGACCCGCGTGAAGTAACTGCCGCTGCTGAAACCACAACGCATAGCGACTTCCTGGATGCTACAATCACCACGCCGCAGGAGGCTCATCCCTAGTTTGATTTTTTCGGTGTTCATGAATTCGACCGGAGAAACGCCCATTTCGTTTTTAAACGCATGATGGAAACCCGAAGCACTCATGCAGGCTAAGCGGCTTAGTCGATCTACCGTTAACTGTTCATCCAGATGGTTAAGAATGTAAGTTACGGCGGCAGTTATGGGTTGGCTACTGGCCCTATTTCCTCGGTTTTTTATGTGTAGATCACGTGACTCGGCCTCCAGCAGACGTATCAATAACTCCCGCAACGACATACTCACGAAAGCGTCCTTCGCCGCGTGGTCTTCGGCGCAGAGGAAAACCATGCGTTGGATCAACTGGGCGATGGCCGGGTTGTTTTCGAAGTGAAAACTTTTGCTTTCCCGGCCCCAGTATTGACCACCGGAGCGCGGCCTACGGTCGTTCATTTCGTCGGCTACCCGCTGTATCTCTGCCGGATCAATTTCTAGTGCCAAGCATTTTGTTGGCTCGTTCTTGCGGGCATCCGGAAAGTCGATCACCATCGGCTCATTGGCGGGCATTATAATCGATTCCCCCGGTAAAAAGTTGAATCCCGGTTTTTGGTTGAGGTGCATCACCTTGCGGCCTTGGATCATGCTGGCCAGTACTGGGTTGTCCAAACAAAGGTCTACTGCCATGGCTTCTTCGTGCGTTTCGAAGAGGTTCAGAGCCATGGATTCCATCGTGAAGGTGGTCCGGTTTTCAACCAATGTGTGTAGCGGGCGGGTGGGTAATCGATTGACGTTTGGGTTAATCATAGCACAGCAATTCAGAATAATGGCTGAATATAGGCTTTAAAGTTGCTACGAAATAAGAGCAGTTAGTAGCGACTTTGCATAATTAGAGGATTGTACAGATAGCAAGCAGGATTGTACAAGGGTGAGCAGTAGAAAGGGTCTAACTTTATCCCAAAGTTATAACTGAGAATAGGCGTTACTTTTTTTAAAGTAGAAGTTATAGTGTTTTAAGAAGTTGTTCATAGTGTTGTTTTTAGCCGGTCAGTATTCTGTTGAGTACTGACCGATTTTTTAACTCACTACTCAAGTAAATGTAGACTTCTATTTAGGCAAATGTCTCGATTGAGACCGATTTCAGGGCGCGGGCGCAGGTGCTATGGACGGTTGAGGAGAGGGGATGTTAAGTCTTAACTGTGCCTGCAACCGCCCTCCTGCACCCGCGTCCGCGCCTGAAAAAAAGTCAGCCCACGAGTAAAACGCCTGACGAAATTACCGACATGTTCTTTGGGTACTTGGTTTGCTCCATTAATGTCGTCGTCACGATAAACCTAAACCGGTTAAAACACCGTTTTAGCATTGTGGCTAACCATCTGACAACGACGGTCATAGACCGTGCAAACCATGTCCCATGAACTTCAACAATTTCACCATAAAGAGCCAGGAGGCTTTGCAGCGTGGCCAAGAAATTGCCCTTGGCAATGGCCAGCAGAGCATTGAGCCCGGCCACCTGCTGAAAGCGGTTTTTGAGATCGACGAAAACGTGACGCCCTTCCTCTTCAAGAAGATGGGCGCCAACCTAAAGGCCGTAAAGCAAGCTATAGACAGCATCGTGGCTGGCTACCCCAAACAGACCGGCGGACAGCAAAACCTCAGCCGCCCAGCCGGCGAAATGATGCAGTACGCCAGCGTCATCGCCAAGGAAATGGGCGACGAATACGTAAGCCTAGAGCACTTCCTGCTCGCTGCCCTAAAAATCAACGACGTAACCACCAACGTGCTGCGCGACGCAGGCGTGAACAAAAAAGTCCTCACCGCCGCCATCGAAGAGCTGCGCCAAGGCAAAAAAGTAACTTCCAACTCCGCCGAAAACCAGTACAACTCGCTAGAGAAATACGCCATCAACCTCAACGAGCGCGCCCGCAGCGGTAAGCTCGACCCGGTGATTGGCCGCGATGAAGAAATTCGCCGCGTACTCCACATCCTCGCCCGCCGCAGCAAGAACAACCCCATCCTGATCGGTGAGCCAGGGGTAGGTAAAACCGCCATCGTGGAGGGCCTCGCCCACCGCATCGTGAACGGCGATGTGCCCGACGATTTGCAAGACAAAGACCTCTGGAGTTTGGATATGGGCGCGCTGATCGCAGGCGCAAAGTACCAGGGCGAGTTCGAGGAACGGCTCAAAGCCGTCATCAATGAAGTGACCCAAGCCGACGGCCAGATCTTCCTCTTCATCGACGAGATCCACACCCTCGTCGGCGCCGGGAAAGGCGCCGGTGCGCTAGACGCCGCCAACATCCTGAAGCCCGCCCTCGCGCGCGGAGAACTCCGCGCCATCGGGGCCACCACCCTCGCCGAATACCAGAAATTCTTCGAGACCGATAAAGCCCTCGAACGCCGCTTCCAACAGGTACAGGTCAACGAGCCCAACGAAGAAGACGCGATCTCCATCCTGCGCGGCCTCAAGGAACGCTACGAAACGCACCACAAAATCAACATCCTCGACGAGGCCGTGGTGGCCGCAGTGCAGCTCTCCGAACGCTACATCACCGACCGCTTTTTGCCAGATAAAGCCATCGACCTCATCGACGAAGCCGCCGCTCGACTACGCATGGAGATGAACTCCATGCCCGCTGAACTGGACGAGGTAGAACGCAAAATTCGTCAGCTAGAGATCGAGCGCGAAGCCGTGAAGCGCGAAAACGATACGACTAAACTTGACCGCATCGCAGCCGAGATCGCCAACCTCGAAGAGCGCCGCAATGCCTTCCGCGCCCAGTGGGAATCTGAGCGCGAAGTCGTGCTAGGTATCCAGCACGCCAAGGAACGGATTGAGCAACTAAGGAACGATGCGAAGCAGTCTGAACGCTCCGGCGATTTTAGCCGCGTGGCGGAGATCCGTTACGGCCTAATCCCCGAAGTAGAGCAGGAACTGGAAGGCTTTCAGGTCCGGCTGGTGGATATGCAGACGAACGCCAAAATGCTCGTTAAGGAAGAAGTAGACGCCGAAGACATCGCCGAAATCGTGGCCCGCTGGACGGGCATCCCCGTCACGCGGATGCTCCAGAGCGAGCGCGAGAAATTGCTCAAACTGGAAGACGAACTGCACAAGCAAGTCGTCGGGCAAGACGAAGCCGTTGAGGCCGTTGCCGACGCCATCCGCCTGAGCCGAACCGGACTGAGCAGCCAAGACAAACCCATCGGTAGTTTCCTTTTCCTTGGCACTACCGGCGTCGGTAAAACGGAGCTGGCCAAGGCCCTCGCTGAGTACCTCTTCAACGATGCCGACATGATGACGCGCATTGATATGAGCGAGTACCAAGAGCGCCACGCGGTGAGTCGGCTTGTCGGTTCGCCTCCCGGCTACGTCGGCTACGACGAAGGCGGACAACTGACCGAAGCCGTGCGCCGCAAGCCCTACTCCGTCGTCTTGCTCGACGAGATAGAGAAAGCCCACCCCGACGTGTTCAATACGCTGTTGCAAGTGCTCGATG
>CALEDI010000216.1 GCA_937949535.1 uncultured Lewinella sp.
TTCACTACGTCGTAGGTTACGCGGAGCTTGAAGCACTCATCACCTGCATCCTGCGTGCGAAGGGTGTCAACGTCTACAGTGGTCGTGATCAGGTCACAAGCCAACTCTTCTGCATCAACTTCTCCGTAAGAAGGAATGTCAGCACACTCACCAGACTCGTCTGTTGGTAAAGCGATCCGGTAATCGTGGATACCGATGATGTCGATGTTCTGAATACAAAGGCCGCTGTTCGTGAGGTCACCGTCGTCCGTGCTCGAGAAGCGACGGGTAATGCTACCCACACCACAGCTGTTGATCGTTCCGCTCACCGTTTGGGTGATATCAGCTCCACAGTTGTCTACTCCGACAGCTTCGCCGAAGAGCGCGTCCAACTGGTCGTTGGTAGCATCTTCGATGTCATTCGGTAGGCTAGCGTTGTAGTCAATACAAGTGATCGTCGTGTTAGCAGGAGCAATACAGCTTGGCGCAAGCTTGTCTTCTACCAATACATCCAACCAACAGTAGTTCTCGTTGCCGAGAATGTCTGTTACACGAAGACCAACACGAACAGTACCGAGGTCAGCACAAGTAAGGGTGATCTGTGGGCCGTAGCCACCAATTGCGAGGTTCTCTGCGTTTACCCGTGCAATCGCAAGGGTGACACCTGAGCAGTCGTCGTAAGAACCATTGTCAATGTTCTCCGGCGTAAGTACTGCGAAGCCGTTGTCTGCACCACCAGAGATGCTTACGTTCAGGGCGTCTTCACAGATCGCTACTGGAGGTGTCTGGTCTTCTACACGGATGTCGAAGTCCGTTACACCTGCATTACCACATACGTCGGTGTACGTGTAGCGCAGAACGTGCGTACCAGCTGGGATAGCAGAAGTAAGCTCCGGAGAACCACCAGGTACTACAGCAAAAGCACCAATGGGTGCGCCGCTGAGGTCGCCGTTAGGGAAAATCTCGGCAGTAACCGTAACGTCACCGTCACAGTTGTCAGATACAGTCACGTCGTCAAGACGGATGTAAGCAGCACAGATGTTGCCAGCGTTGGTGCCGTAAACAAGCGTGCCGTTAGCGTCGGTCTGTACGTTAGGACCAACGAAGGTTGGTGCGGTAGTATCGCCTACTTTCACCACTTGAGTAAAGGTGCGTACATCGCCCGGCGTACACCAGTCGATTACCGTGTAAGTACGTACAAACTTGTACGTGTTGGGGCAAGTAACGATGCTCGGTCCGTCGGAGAAAGTAACACCGATGTTACACACGGAAGTACCAGTAGAGAGGCCAAAGGTGCGGCCATCAACGTCAAGGAATGGGTAGTCTGATGCGCGAGGGTCAGGGCGAACGCTTGGGTCAGCACCACAACTCTCGATGTTCACTACGTCTTCGATGTTGTCTGTGTCCAGGTCGTCAAGTGTAGGACGATCGAAAGTGAGGAGGTAAGAAGCAACTACAGATGGGTTGCCTTCGCCAGCAGCAGAAGCACAGCTGGTCTCGGTAGCAACAAATGTGCGCGTGATGACTACGTCGTCACAATCCGGATCAGCACCGAAAGCGACAGCGTCGCTTACACATACTTCAATGGAAGAAGCACAACCATCAGTGAATACAGGTACAACGGGAGCAGAAGTGCCAGCACGCAGTGCATTGCGGAGCGCAGAAGCCATTGAACCAGGAATGGTAGCTCCGGTAGCAGGGTTCACATCGTAGCAACGGCTAACAGAAACTGGAAGCGTAGAAATGTTGTTCGCGTCGAGGTCAACACAAAGCAGGTCAACGTCGTCTGGTGTAGTAACTAAAGCAGGAGCCGTCTTGTCTTCAGCGCGTACTGTGCCCCATGCAGTAGTAAAGCCAACAATTGGATTTACTATATCGATTGGGTCAAAGGAGAAGTTGTTGATAAGTAGTTCGCTGAATTCAGCAAGGTCAAAATCGCCGTCATCACTGATACCTATACGCAGAACGTAACCAGGAAGAACATCCATTGATACGGTACCAGAAAAATTCATGCCTTCTTCACTTTCAAAAAGTGTTTCATCAATGTCAAGCGCATTGAGAGGGACTCCCTCGAAATCAACAAAAGCAAAAGTGATATCAGAGTTAGACATCGGAGTTGTGAAGTCGTAGTCAAAGCTAACGGCACCAGTGGTGGTAAAGCCGAGATCGACAACTGCGAAAACAGGATCGCCGGATAACGTGCCGTCGGTCTGGATAAGAACACCGTCGCTTTCTGTGCTGGGAGTACCCGTGGTGAAAAAGTTGACAAAAGTGTTGTCACCACCAACGCCAAGGAACGCACCAATTTCCGTTGTCGAGTTATTTATGTATTGCGTGATACCGAGAACGGGTTCAGTTACGGTCACTTCACCCATGCTTTCGACACGGTAAGTGAACTCACCGCAACCATCAATGATAGGGCCATTGCCAGGATTGTCATCCATAACAGTAATAGTGAAAAGTTCATTCCCCGGGCGGAGACCGTCGCCATCAACATCAAAATCCCCAGAGAGGACCATTTCAGGAATGACAAGACCTTGGCACTCATCATTGAGGGTCAGGTTAATGGTAGATACGGCAGCCAGATTGACTTCGTATACCTGTGCTGTTAGCATCAAGTTGCCAAAGAGGCAGATGGCCAACATAAGCAATTGTCTTGCTTGCTTCATAAGATTACGATTTAAAAATTAAAAAAATACCTTCCTCTGAGATGGAAGGGTTTTGAAACTATGGTTAAAACTATGGTTATAGTTACTAGAACTCATGTTCAAGTCAGGTTGTAGGTCGTTTAAGGTCGCGTAAAGCTACTAAGAGAATTTACTTTAGCAAAGCTTATTAAGAATTTTATGATTTGTGTTTCCATTTTTTGGACAAACTTGAGCCTAGGTAATAGAGTTCTGCGTTTTAAGAACACCTTAAGTACACAAAACAGCCCGTCAAATGAAAATTTGACGGGCCGTTCCATACTTTAAAAGTACACCAGAGTGTACCAAATATTTGTTGTGCTAGAAGCGCAAAGTAACCGTTTCACCAATACCACATCCAACCTTAATACGGTCTCCTGCATTGTCTCCACGTTGGAACGCTTCAGACTTGATTGGCATAGAACCACGGTAGTTTGCAATCCGGCGGTTAGCATCTCCACTAACACTGCTATCAATACGCTTTGCTTGGTTGTACTTATCAATAGCCGCAAGTACCGCTAGGCGCTGCTGGTAAGAATCACCACAGCTGCTACCCAAACGAGCGTAGATATCACCAATCATAAGGTAAGGCTTACCCCAGTTAGGGTTCAACTTAGCCGCTTTGTTCGCATTCTGGCGAGCTTTACCGTACTGGCGCAGCTTACCAGACTGAACAGAAGCAATTTGGTAGTAGGCCTGTGCTTTCTTCTCGTCGCTGTCCGCACCTTCAATCGCATCTTCGTAACGCTTGATGGCGCCAGCGAAGTCACCTTCATCCATCAAGATACTAGCATCATAAAGTGGGTTCATCTGGCGGCGCTGCTGCTCCTGCTCGCCTTTAAGGGTAGCATAAATAGCATCATACTTGACCTGAACACGCTTTACGTCCTCGTCTGTTTCCGGGCAGCCCTGATCCTTCAGTTTTGAAAGGATGTACTTAACTACCTCGTAGTCCTCTTGGTTCTCCTCAAACTTAGGCATGAGGGTTTCCTTAAAGTAAGCACAGTCAAAAATTTGATCAGCAAACTCCAATACGCTAGCGTCTAGGTTAGCCTTACCCGCTTCCCAGTATTGAGCGTAGTCGTCTCCCTTTGCGATGTTAGCATCAGCGATTTTGCTGGCCATGTCGTAAAGTTCACGAACGCGGCGGTTATCAATCTTCTCCGTTTTGAAGTAGTAGTTAAGCTGCTGGCCAAGCGGAGCAAGTACAATGTACTCGGTATCGTTACCACCAGCTTCCATCGCTTTTTCAAAAATCTCGATGCCCTCCATGCTGTACCCCTGGAGGTAAAACATGTCGTATGCCTTACGGCCCAACAGGAAAGCCTCGTTCTTTGGGTAGCACGCAAGCTCTTCGTCGTAGAAAGAGATAACGCGGTCTTTATACTCCTTCTTTTTAGCTTCATCGGTTGCGTTGGTCGCCATAGCACGGTAGAACTCCCGGCCATCAATGTAGTGAAAAGGGCGCTGACCATCAGCAGCAGGAGCAATGTCGTACACTACTTTCCAGTCTTTGAAGGCAGTACTAAACTCCTCCTCACTCAGGGTAGTGAAGTCTTGAGCGTCTTTAACGAAGTTTCGGTAAGAAACGTGAGCGTTCTCTGCTTTCTCTTTATCGGGTGAATCGTTCCAGGTAGCGCACTGAGCGTTGAGGCTCATGCTTGCGCTGAACACTAGAAGCAGCGCAAACGCGCTACTGGCAAGGCGAATGAAAGTTTTCATGTTGGTTTGTTTTAATTGAGTTTACGTTTGAAGAACCAGGAATTGTCGTTGAGCGAGAACCCTAGCGTAAATTGTATGTAGTTTTCATCAAGGATGTTTGGCACGCCAAATTTACCAAATTCCAGCGCAACATCCACAAAAGATATTTGCTGGCGTGGTAACCTGAACGGCAAACCAGCCCCAACAGTAATCGCATTACGGCGCGCCTGCACGCCATCTACCGAACGGCCATCTCCCTCAAGCCGCAAACCCGCACGGTAACGAATCCGCTGCGCAAATTTACTGTAAGAGTTAGCGTTCGGTATATACTGAATGCCAAAAGCAATACGGTTGGCGTCCAGCAAGGTCTCCGGAGAAGTACTATTTATATATTCACTGTTAGAACGGCTACCATATTCTACCCCAACGTAAAGCTTGTTGACTTTCTCGTAGGCTATACCTACTGAATAAGAAGACGGTAATGTCAATGTTCCGCTTTTCATCGTCTCAGACTGTAACGTATCCTGTACCGCCACTTGATCATTCGGGCTAAAGCGGCGAAACAATACACTAGCATCCGTGCCAATCTCTCGGCCCAAGTTGCCGTTTAAGCCCAAAATAATGCGCTTGCCGTTAGGCCGCATCTCTCCGTCTTTGTCCAAATCCTTGAAGTTGTAGACGTACTGCAAGCCATAACCGAAGCTGAAGCCTTTGATCGCTACATCTTCAACAAACTCACTCGCCAGTGCTTCTTCAATATCATTAAAGGTCACAACCCGGCTATTCGTTATCTTCCCAAAGTTATAGTTCAGGTTCAGGCCCGTAGAAAAAGACTTGTACCGAAAGGCCGTAGACCACGTAAAACGGTATCCGCCTCCTGTGCCCTTAAGCGTGTTGGAGGTCGAACCAAATTCAGGGTCATCATCATTGATCTCCAGGTCGTAGCCTACGTTAGAAGTTGGCGCTAACGAAAACGCCATACCGCCGTTCCAGATATTCTGTTGCCGCGCTAGATTTAGGCTAATAGGGTTGCGCAACGGAAAGCCAAGCGCCAAGTAACGCATATTACCCTGTGAGGTATTCACCGAAGAGTTGGCATCCGAAAGGTTGGAAGAGCGACCAAAGCCACCAACCTCAAAACTCGTGGACTGTAAGCTAGCTAAGGCCGCAGGGTTCTGGATGTTGAGGTGAAAGGCATCCTGATAGGTACTCTCCAACCCTCCCATACCCGATTGGGCAGCGTAAAATTGATCGACGGGGTTGCCCAAACCAAAACGGCTCAGCGGGCTGTTCAGCTTAGGGCGAATCTCTTCAAAGCTCGACACCTGACTTTGAGCCACACTACTGAACCCTCCACAAAAGAGCAGAAGCAGCAACGGGAGCAGACTTGATTTACGATTGGTGTTGAACATAATTTGACAGTATTTGATTGAGCCCACGTAGGACCAAATTGGGGTAAATAACAGTAGAAACACTAAGCAAGCTCGCCAACAACTCCGCATCGCCGCCTGTCAGGATCAACTCCAAATCAGGATAGTTTTTGCGAAGCCGCAGGAAAAGACCTTCCACTTCGTAAGCAGCTCCAAACTGCCCGCCGTGGCGGAGTGCTTGTTCGGTAGACCGCCCAACTGCGCCAGAAAGTAGTTCCGGCTCAACGAGTGGCAACCGTGCCGTAAAAGCGTGCATCGCCCGCATCCGCATCCGAACACCCGGGCTGATATTCCCCCCCTGATAAATGCATTGCCCATCAATCAGATCAAGGGTCATACAAGTACCAGCATCAACGACAAGTCGAGCGGGAAGAGGCACAGTAGGCGCGGCCGCAGGTGCAGAGGAAGTTGAAAGCGAAAGGCTCCCAGCAACCGCAGCAATACGGTCTTGCCCCAATGTCGCCGGTGTCTCGTAAAGCGAGGCAAACGGCAACGGTAATTCAGGGCTGAGGGCCAGTACAAGCAAGCCCGACTGTTTCCACTCATCCAACCACTTAGCGGGTGGCACGTTTGCCACCGTGGAATAGATGATGTTTTTAACCCCAAGGTTGGTTACCAACCGGTCCGCAACGCCCCATTCCTGGTCCGTAAAGCGGGTTACCGGCCCGATCAACTCGCCATCAAGAAATACCCCAGCCTTAACCGAAGTATTACCTATATCTATAGCCAGTTGATGATCGGAAGTAGTACCCATCATTGGTAAAGTCGCCAATAAGACGCTCAAACTCATGCCTGAGGTTCTTAAGTAGGCGTTAAAGATTTGGTTTAATGCTTAAAATGACGAATCCCAGTCGTCACCATCGCCATGCCCCTTTCGTTACATGCGGCGATAGAGTCTTTATCCCGAATTGACCCTCCGGGCTGAACTACTGCCGTAACCCCAGCATCATGGGCGATCTCAACACAGTCGCTGAACGGAAAGAAAGCATCAGAGGCCATCACTGCCCCTTCAGTACTAAAACCAAAAACACCCGCCTTCTGGATCGCTTGCTTAAGCGCATCAACCCGGCTGGTCTGCCCACATCCCATAGCGATCATCTGGTTGTCCTTCACCAACGCAATCGTGTTAGATTTCAGGTGCTTCGCGCATTTGTTCGCAAATACAAGGTCTGTCACCTCTTGAGCAGTAGGTTCGCGTTCGGTCACTACCGTAAAGTCTTCCCCTCCCTCAGTTCTCAAGTCTGTTTCCTGAACAACCACGCCGTTGAGTAGGGTCTTAAAGCTCTGGGCCTGTTGGTTGAGGTGGTGATACTGAAGCAACACACGCTTACTCTTCTTACTGAGCAGCTCTCGAGCCGAATCGGTAAAATCAGGCGCAATCAACACTTCATAAAAGAGTTTATCGATCTCTTGGGCCGTCCCTAACTCCACCGGCTTATTCGTAATCAGAATGCCGCCGAAGGCGGAAACATTATCAGCAGCAAGCGCAGCGTGCCAAGCCTCCAGTTGGGTTGCACGAACCGCAACGCCGCAAGCGTTGGTATGCTTCAAGATGATGAAAGCTGGGTCTCCTCCTTGAAATTCACGCATCATGCCTACCGCCGCGTCAATATCGACCAAGTTGTTGTAGCTAATTGGCTTACCGTTCAGCTTGGTAAACATACCGTCCATGCGGCCAAAGAAAGTGGCCTCCTGATGAGGGTTCTCGCCGTAGCGCAATGGCGTTGCGTCCATTTGGCTAACCTTCAGCGCCGGCAACCCTCCATCTTCGTTGAAGTAGTTAAAGATAGCCGTGTCGTAGTGGCTACTGGTCGCAAAAGCACGACGCGCCAGTTTACGGCGATCGTCAAGTTCTGTAACCCCAGCTTTTTCGTCCAGTATGCGCAGCAACGTGCCGTAATCTTCTCGGCTCGGAACAATCACTACATCCTTGTAGTTCTTAGCTGCCGCACGGATGAGCGCAATACCACCAATGTCTATCTTTTCAATGATGAGCTCCTCCTCCTCCGTGTTGGCAACTGTTTCCTCGAAGGGGTAAAGATCAACGATTATGAGGTCAATTTCAGGAATGTCATATTTAGCCAACTGGCCAAGATGATCATCTTCCCTTCTGGCCAAAATGCCACCATGAACTTTAGGGTGAAGCGTCTTTACGCGCCCATCCAAAATAGACGGGTAACCCGTCAGTTCTTCAACGGGCACAACACCAACACCCCGATCACGGATGAATGTCTCCGTCCCTCCGGTACTGTAAATGGTTACGCCCTGTTTTTTCAACAAATCCACAATTGGGCCGAGGCCATCTTTGTGGTATACAGAGATCAATGCTGATTTAATTTTCCTCTCGGTCATGGAGCCTTGCGGTTTTGAGGGCGCAAAGTTAGTCAATTAGTCAAGCAGTCACGTAGTCAAGCAGTCAAATAGTCACACAGCCAGCAGAGACTTAGGTTTTCAACCTCAGTAATTGCACGAAATCTCGTGGCTTATCAAGTTTGAGTTTCAGGTCAAGAAACCCCAAACACCCAACCTTCATGGCGCAACACTCGTTTTTGCTCCTGCTTAGAAAGACCTTCTGGGCCAGCCAGCCAACGCTCAAGCCGCCCTTCCTCCTGCTCAGTTTGCAACCACTTCACGAAAGCCCGTACCTGTGCTCGGTCGGGTATAGCGTGCTTGCCTTCAATTGGTACCATGCTGGGGTAGATCTCCGCGTGTACTACACACGCCCCCGTAGGCAACCAATCGACAAAGTGCGTTTCAAAAGGCCAGATAAAACTCCTATCCCCCAAAACATCGTTTTTAAATACCAACTGAAAAAGCCTCGGAATACCAAGCAAGGCCTGGCTACCAACGCTACCAGTATAAGCCAACTTCCACCCCGGCTGCATCTTCGGCACCCGCTCCTCTACCAGCCTCCTTTCCTGTAATATGGCATGCTTATTAACTACCGGATAGCTAAAGTCCCGTTTTGAGCCTAAAAAAATACCGCTCTGCCCTGCCGGAACACCCCAAAACGGACCGCTCCCCAAACTGATCCTACGGTTAAGCTCAGCCCCAACCGTAAACCGATTATTGTAGTTGTTCTCCTCGTCAATAATCAACCGATCTAATAGCTTCCAGATATGTTTCCAAGGCCGTTTTTTGTCAATACGCAGGGCCGCTCCGAGGCCTTTGGGGTAGCCAAAGGAAAAATCCCACCCCACAAAAACCCGTTGGTTGTTTTTCGTTAACCGAACCAGTTTCGCTTCGATGTATTTAACAGCAGCCGCTCGCGTACGGAAATACCTAGACGTAACCCTACCCAAATACTTCCCCTCCCCTACCCAAACAGCATCTTTGGTAGGCTTCTTTGGGCTCGGCTTCGCGCGCGAACTCCAATCAACAGCAAGGAAGTAATCAAATCGTTGCAAAGGCTAAGTTCTCTTTGAGGTGACGAAAGTAGCTCAAGTGAAACCATCACAACGAGAAAGTCACGTTAAGTTTAATCCGTTCAAGGCACATAATGCCTGATCGGTGATTAGGCCACAACTCCATACAACGCTTCCCGCTTAGCAGCAATCTCTTTAGAGGTCAGGTAGTCATCGTACTCAAGTAAGCTGTCAATCATGCCGCTAGGCGCAATCTCGATGATACGGTTACAGGAGGTGTCTACCAATTGGTGGTCGTGAGAACTCATGATGAAGTTGCCCTTGAAGTCTTTCAAGGCATTGTTCATTGCTGTGATGGATTCTAGATCGAGGTGGTTCGTAGGTTCGTCCAACAACAGGAAATTCGGACTATTGAGCATCATCTTGGAGAGCATACACCGAACCTTCTCCCCTCCGGAGAGTACACTTGAGTCTTTATGGACCTCCTCTCCGGCAAAAAGCATCCGGCCTAGGAACCCACGGATAAACTGTTCATCTTTATTCGTAGAGTATTGCCGCAGCCATTCTACCAAGTCAAGCTTGTTTCCTTCTTGGAAATATTCTGCGTTTTCGTTCGGGAGGTGCTGCGCCGTGATGGTCTGCCCCCATTCAATCGTTCCGGCGTCGGGCTCAGCATCTCCGGCAAGGATTTCGTAGAAGGCCGTAAGTGCAGTGGCTTCGTTGCTCAACAAAGCGATCTTGTCGCCGCTGTTCATCGTGAAGCTGACGTTATCGAAGAGCACCGTTCCGTCGGGGCTTTTCTTGCTCAATCCGTTCACTTTTAGGATCTGATCTCCGGGCATCCGCTCGGGCTGAAAGGCAATGAACGGATACTTCCGGGAGCTGGGCTGGATGGCCTCAATGTCGAGTTTTTCCAAAGCTTTTTTGCGGCTCGTCGCCTGCTTAGACTTAGAAGCGTTGGCGGAGAAGCGCTGGATAAATTCCAGCATTTCAGCCCGTTTCTGTTCCATCTTTTTATTCTTGTTCGCCCGTTGTTGCAGCGCAAGCTGGCTGGATTCGTACCAGAATGTATAGTTGCCTGTATAGATATTGGCCTTCTGGCGGTCAATGTCTACGATGTGCGTACACACCATGTCTAGGAAGTAACGGTCGTGGCTAACGATGATGATGGTGTTCTCAAAGTCGGCAAGAAAGTCGGCTAGCCAGTGTACCGTCGGGGCATCAAGGTCGTTGGTAGGCTCATCAAGCAGCAGCAAATCGGGGTTGCCAAACAAAGCCTGCGCGAGCAAAACCTTCACTTTTTCGGGGCCGGAGAGTTCTTCCATCTGTTTGTAGTGGATGTCTTCCTTAATCCCCATGTTAGAGAGCAACTCGGCGGCGTCAGAGTCTGCCGTCCAGCCCCCCATTTCGCCGTATTTGTTTTCCAGCTCGGCGGCGCGCATCCCGTCGGCCTCGGTTGCTTCGGGGTTCATGTAGATGGCATTCTTTTCCTGCTCCATGGCGTAGAGAATTTCGTGCCCCATCTTCACCGTCTCCAGTACGGTGTGCTCTTCAAAGCCGAAGTGGTTCTGGCTCAAGACGGCCATTCGCTTGCCTTTTTCGAGGCTGACATGGCCCCGCGTTGGGTCCAGCTCTCCGGCCACCACTTTAAGAAAAGTAGATTTACCCGCGCCGTTGGCACCAATGATGCCGTAGCAATTCCCGTGGGTAAACTGTAGGTTCACCTCATTAAAGAGGACACGTTTGCCAAATTGTACCGTCAGATCGTTTACGTTCAACATAAGTTCAGAGCTTTTGAGGGCGCAAAATTACGGTTTTTTGTGGTGGTGCGGCAGATAAGTATAAATGGTGCGCCTAGCCAATTGCACCGCCCGCGGTTTAGCCCCTCCGAGGTAGCGTAATAAATGGGCGCGGCCGCAGGTGCAGGGAGAGGTTTTTGAGCTTCCCCTCGGAGCCGCCCCTCAACCTTCCCTTGCACCTGCGGCCGCGCCCTCGTAATCTTCACCCGGTCACAATCTATGACTATTGTGCCCGCGCGAATAAATTTTCGTGCTGTACCGTTTTGTCACTACCTGGTTATTGCTCTCCTGTAATTTTGAACTTTATTAACCTAGCCGTCTCTTACAAGTTCAAGTTAAGGCTATAAACTATTTGCAGTATGCAACCGATTCTCTCGCTAGTAGTTTTTACTGCTAACCTTTTAACCATTGTCAAATCTCTTTACTCGTTTATATGCTGGTGCAAAAAGAAAGGGCAATAGTGTCGAACTGAAAAGCCCCTCACCTCCGGTAAAGGAAGCGAGGGGCTTTTCAGCAAAGGGCTAAACGGAGTATTACTCGATGATTACCCGGTGCGTTTCAGTCTGGTTACCAACGGTAACCCGCAAGAAGTATATACCTGCAGCCCGGCCTTGTGTAGGCAGGTTGATCATGCCCGCACCGATTGGGAGGAAGGTACGAGGAGCAACCGTGTGACCGCGTGCATCGAAGAGTTCAATGCTTGCGTCTCCAGCATCAAGTGCTTCGTCCGTCATTTCTACATGGAGCATGCCGTTACTTGTAGGGTTCGGGTACACCCGGCCCAAAGCGGAAGACGCTCCGGCAAGCTGTAGTTCCACAACGTTAGAGAGTACGTCACCGTACTCGGCGTCGATCAACCGAACACGGTAGAACGTGCGGCCAGCAAGTGGGCTCACGTCTGCTTGGCGGAACATAGCGATGTTGTTTCCAGACACGAATGCTGGTGTGCTTACCGCAGCGACTGCTTCAAAGTTCTGGCCGTTCGTAGAACGTTCCAGAGAGAAGTTGTAGTCGGAGCCATCAGCAGGAACCTCCCACTCGATGGTTACTTCACGGTTTACGAGGTTGTCAACTCCGCCGTTAGCCGTTAGGTTGTTACCACAGCGGCTTGGGTTGTTCACTACTGAGATGTTCCGCGTCTGGGTGCTTGTACATCCGTTGGCGGTTACCGTTAGCGTTACACTGAAAGAACCGAAGGTAGACCAGCTAGTAGCGATGATCGCTTCGTTGCTGCTCTCGATTTCAGAAGAACCGGTAAAGTTCCAAGTAATCACCGCACCGTTTCCGGGGTTGGAAGCTTGGAAGATCGCCTCTTCGCCCACACAAACAGAGGTTGGTCCGCTGATGCTAGCGACTGCGTCGTCTCCAATTGCAATCGTGATGACGTTGCTTTCAAGGTACTGGCAGTTGTCGCGGCGTACACAACGTGTAAAGTAAGTTGTCTCAGAAACAGCACCCGGCGTGTAGTTCGGCGTGTTCGAGTTCGGGATTGGCTGCCAGAAGCTGATGTCTTGGTTCGGATCATCGGTATTGAACATCCAGAGGTATTGGATTGTGCCTTCTCCGCCAGTAGCGGGTGCAATCTCTACGAATGGATCAGGAACATTGCCTGGGCCACAGATTTCTTGGCTGAAGCCAATTGTTCCGGGGTTGATGATGTTGGCAATACAGGGCGGGATAAAGCCTGCGTCGATGGTGAAGTCCATCTCGTCTGGTCCGACGGTGTAGAAGTCCGTCATCAACATGGCGGGGTCCATGTCGCTGTCGGTTTCGTCGTTACCGGAGTTTACGGTAGTTGGCACAAAATCATCGGGTGCATCGAAAGTAATCTTGTACGTTCCAGGAGGTACAGAGAACATGTACATACCAGTTGCGTCGGTGAAGGTCATGTCCATGTAGCTTCCGTCTTGGCTGGTAACGGTCACTTTTACGCCTTCAATCCCTGGTTCCCCGGGGTCTTGTTGGCCGTTGCCGTTATTGTCTTGCCAGACGAGGTCACCAAGTTTGGCGGGGCAATCATCAACGAGGATGAAGGTGCGCTCTAGGTTAGGGCGGCAGTATTCTATCCCGTTTTCGTCGACTGGAGGGTCGGGTACAAACTCGGCGGTGATTGTGTAAGTGCCGAGCGGCAGCGTCATCGGGTCAATTTCCGTGACTTGGCTTCCGTTGATGGTAAAGATCGTTGTACCGGGCAGGTCTACTCCGTTAAGCCGGCCAAAGCCTTCGAGCATAAAGGCGGCATCAAAACGACAGATTTCAGCAGGAGGTAGTTCTACGAAGTTTACTTCTGGGTAGAAGCACTCATTGGTAACGGTCCGTTCTATGACTCCGTTAGAAATCGTGACGGAGTAAGGCACATCATCCACTATTCTGAACTGGTAGGCGTAACGAGCCATGCGGCCAAAGTCAGCAGGGAGCGTTTCTACTTGTACTAGTTGTGTTCCAACAGGCACAGGAGTAGGAGCTACCGGAGGAGCTGTTCCGTCATCGAGGAACATATTTTCCTGAGCGATAATCGTCCATGTCTGGCCAGCGTTGGCCATAATTTGAATAGACTCCATGAACTGCCCGTCGTCGTCGTTGGTGCTATTGTCTAAGCAGTTACAAGGGTCAACGATAACTTCACCGGGTGTAGCGAAAAAGCCCGCGTCTACGGTCATGTCAAATTCTCCTGGTTCTAAGGTATACGTTTGCGTCATCCCGTTCATTGCGGGGTCTGCGTCATTATCCGTTGCGTCGCCTCCTGTATTGAAGATGGTCCGGGTACCACCGGGAGCATCTGGGAATAGGATGGAGTAAGTACCAGGCTCTAGGCCCATGAAGGAGTACATACCATTCTCATCGGTAACGGTAGAGCCAATGATGTCTCCGTTTTCATCTTTGAGGTAAACGGTGTAGTCAGCGATTCCGGGTTCTCCGGGGTCCTGTTGGCCGTTAACGTTTTCATCGATCCAGACAAAGTCACCGATGCCAGAAAGGAGCCGAAGTGTTCCGGTACATTCAGTAGTACAGCCGGCGAAGTCCGTTACGGTAACGGTGTAGGTTCCAGCGGAGAGGTTATTGACGGTTTGTGAGGTAGCGCCGTTGCTCCAGGCGTAGGTAAAAGGCGCTGTGCCTCCGTCTACGTTTATAGAAAGCTGGCCGTTGTTTCCTGTAGTTGGCTCTTGCACGATTTCCACATCACAAGTAAGTTGTGGAAGCTCGTCAAGAATGATTCCAGAAGTGACGTCTGAACAGCCATTCGCATCCGTCACCGTGACGGTGTAGGAGCCGGCAGCTATGCTGCTGATCATGTTGCCCGTAGCACCGTTGCTCCATTGGTAGGTGTAGGGAGCAGTACCTCCGGCGGGGAATACGGTAATGGAACCAGAGTTGGTACCACCACAAACGATATCGGGAGCGGTTACGGAGAGGTTAATTTCCGTGGGCGCAGTCAGTACGTAAGTAATCGTTGTTGTACATTCGTTTCCATCCGTTACAGTTACCGTGTAACTTCCGGCTGCTAAGCCAGAGATGTCTTCGGTAATTGCGCCGTTACTCCATGCGAAAGCATAGCTTCCAGAACCGCCAGAAACGGTGAGGTCGATGCTACCGGAGTTTGTACCGCTACAACTAGGGTTGGTTCTAACGCTAGCGATGTTGATTCCAGGGACTGTGTTTACAGTGTATGCACCACCGATGAACGTACAGCCGTTGGCATCCGTTACGGTAACACTGTAGTTGCCAGCAGTAATTCCGCTGAGGTCCTCGGAAGTTGCGCCGTTGCTCCATGCGAAGGAGTAAGGAGATGTTCCGTTGCCAATAGAGAGGTTGATGCTACCAGTAGCACCTCCCTCACAGGCAACGTCCGTTACTTGAGCAGAGCCGGTGATTGCAAGCGGAGCACTGATGGTTACGGATACAGACTCTGTACAGCCGTTAGCGTCAGTGACGGTGACGGTGTAGTTGCCAGCAGAGAGACCGTTGCGGTCTCCTAATGTGCTACCATCGTTCCAAGCGTATCCGTATGGAGTAGTTCCTCCAGATACAGTGACATCGATCTGGCCCGTCGCGTCACCAGCACAGTCCACATTAGAACGTGTTGCGGAAGCAGCAAGATCAGTTGGTTGGGAGATGTTGAAAGACGCCGTTTCCTGACATCCGTTTGCGTCGGTCACCGTTACGGTGTAAGTACCAGCCGTTAGGCTCGAGATATCTTCAGATGAGCTACCATTGCTCCAGTTCCAAGTGTAAGCAGGTGTGCCTCCAGAAACAGTAAGGTTTATGGAGCCGTTGTTGTCACCAAAACAGTCGAGGTTGCTAGTAGCCCCCGTCACTGAAATAGCTGAAGGCTCTGTGATTGTGTAAGACGCTGCAATTGTACACAGGTTTTCGTCTGTAACCGTAACACTGTAGTTGCCTACAGCGAGGTTGCTGATGGTGCTGGTTGTAGCACCATTGCTCCATGCGTAGGAGTAAGCAGGCTCACCACCAGTAACAGCGAGAGAGATGCTGCCGGTTGCGCTTCCATCACAAGACACATTGGTGACGGTCTCATTGATGGCCAATGGGTCTGGTTCAGCAACCCGTACAGAGCGTACATCCGTACATCCGTTGGCATCAGTAGCCGTAAGGCGGTAAACGCCAGGGGAAAGGTTGCTGCGGCTTTCAGTAGTAACACCGTCGTTCCAGAGGAAGGAATAACCAGGTCGGCCACCAGTAGTAGAAGTAATGATAGAGCCGTCGTTGTCTCCGAAACAGTTGATGTTCATCCTTGTAAGGGCAATCACCAATTCGGTAGACTGGTCAATGGTAAAGGATGCAGTTTCTTGACACTGGTTGGCGTCGGTTACAGTTACGGTATAAGTACCACCTGTAACGTTGCTAAGGTCTTCGGAAGTGCTGCCATTGCTCCAGTTGACGGAGTACCCAGCAGTACCTCCGCTGATGTTAAGGTTCACGGAACCATTGTCATCGCCAAAACAGAGTAAGGTAGAAGGCGTACCCGATACCAATAGTGCATTAGGCTGCGTGATCGTGTATGATTCCACGACAGAACATCCATTCGCGTCGGTTACTGTAACGCTGTAGTTGCCAGCAGACAGGCTGCTTATAACACGGCTAGTAGCGCCGTTGCTCCATGCGTAAGCGTACGAGGAGGAGCCACCGATAACGGTTAGTGTAATGCTTCCAGATGTCTCTCCATTACATGCGACATTGCCGATACTTTCAGAAACACTAATTGCGTTGGGCTGGCTGATCTGTACGGTAAAATCGTCCGTACAACCGTTAGCGTCCGTTACGGTAACGCTGTAAGTTCCTGCTGAGAGGCCAGTACGGTCTTCAGAGGTCGCGCCGTCATTCCAGCGGTAAGTGTAGTTGGGCGTACCGCCGGTGACGGTAACATTGATTGATCCGTTGTTGTCTCCGCTACATTCGATGTTAGATCTTGAAGCGGTAACGTTGAGTGCCGAAGGAGCAGTGATCTGAACGTTTCCAGACACCTTACAGCCGTTAGCTTCGGTTACCGTTACGCCGTAAACGCCTGGGGATAGGCCAGAGATTGATGCTGTAGTAGCGCCGTTGGTCCAGAGGTAGGTATAAGGCGTGTTGCCTCCTCCTGCTACAGCGGTTGCTGTACCATTGCTGCCACCAGAACAGGAAACAGGTGTACTGTCGATGTTCAGGCTAAGGTTAATAGAATTAACCGTGATTGTAGCAGTACCTGTACAACCGTTAGCGTCTGTTGCCGTAACGGAGTAGTTGCCTGGGGCAACGTTGTTGATGGTAGGGCTGGTAGATCCTGTGTTCCAACTGTAAGTGTACTGGTTGGTCGCACCTGATGTTGGGGTTACCGTAAGAGAGCCGGTTGTGCCTGCACCACAAAGTAGTACATCACCACTAATGCCTATTCCTACTCCGGGTGATTCCGTGACCACATAAGTATCAACGTGGGTACATTCGTTAGCGTCAGTGACGGTAACTGAATAAGTTCCTGCGCCAACAGCGGCAATTCCTTGGGTGGTTTGCCCACCGGGAGACCAGTTGTAAGAGTATGGCGCAGTACCACCTGTTGGGTTAATACGTATAGAAGCAGTTGCTTCACCTGGGCAGACGGTAGCGTTTCCAAAAATGCTGCCCGTGATGGGGCTTGGGTCTGTAATCGTCGTGTTGGCGGTAGCCGTACACCCACGGGCGTCGGTTAAAGTAACTCTGTAAACTCCCGGGGAGAGGTTCGAGATGGTGCGCGTTGTAGCACCCGTGTTCCAACTGTAAGTGTATGGAGGAACACCGCTAGAAGGGTTAGCAGTAATAGAACCATCATCGGAACCATCACACTGGGCATTTACATCAACCAGTGTTACTCCTGGAGGAGTTACGTCCACAACAGTACAAGCTACATAACCACACAGGTTGGCATCAACGACGGTAACACAGTAGTTTCCGGAAGATACACTAACTGCTCGTGTGTCCGCTCCTGTAGACCAGTTGTAGGTGTAGGGCGTTTGCCCACCTTGCGGCTCAGCGGAGATTAGAAACGGCGCAGAGCAGTCTGTCGGGTCAGAAATGGTAGCCGTTACTCGAGTAGGTTCAGTAAGCGTAATAGAGCCAGTACCCGTAAGGCCATCTGAATCAGTAACCGTTACATCGTAAGAACCTGCATTTAAGTTAGAAATGGTAGGAGAGCTGCCTCCATTACTCCATTGGTAGGTAAAAGGAGCATCACCATTAGAGGATTGAGCAAGGGCCGTTCCGTTAGCAAGGCCAAAACAAGATATATCGTTTCCTGTAACTGTAACATCAAGTTGAGCAGATAAAGAGAAAGATAAAAAGGCTAGAGCCAAAACAAGGGAGCAACGAAGGCCGCCTTTGAAGAGTAAATTTATCGGCATAATGGATTATGATTTAGTAAAGCTAAAGTGGGATTAGTAAATGCTGTACGATTTTAAAAATCGTCGTTCAATTAGTTAGGCTTTAAGGGCCAACTTGTTAAAAGTAAAGTCCGTTTTCTGGTTGAAAAACACCGTTTAGTCGGAAAAACTGTTTGTTTGATAAATAGTCATATTAGTTCTTTTTCTCATCCCTTGTCAAGAGATTTAGTGCACAAGATAGGGAATCCCTCGCTTCATAAGCAAATTGAAAACACCAACCTTGTTCAACAGACGTATAAAAAAAGAAAGGGTCACATCTAGCTTCTCGGCTAGACATGACCCTTTGGGTAAATCGTAATCTCAGAAAATATTGCGAAAAATGTGGGTTAAAACCCATAATCTCTATTGTAGTGGTCAAAAACGAGGGGAGAAAACTTAGGGTAGTAAGTTGGCCATTCCATTTGTCCAAGCCAACTTACTACCTTCGGCGAATCTCTGTGTGATTCCAAATTCTGAAGCGTTCTCCAGTATTTGCTTTCGTTTGACATTACAATTATCGGGGACAATCCATCTGAAAAAAAAGACAGATTAAGGTTATTGTGATTTCAAAAACAAATATAATTTACAGAAGTAATTTACAATCAGAAACTTACACAAATATTTGTGAAAAAAATAACTCCAAAGAACTCAAAGGCACACAAGTAGAAAGTGCCTTAAGGCTCTATTTTTTTAACAAAAAACAAAACTTTAACATAAAACCTCTTCCCTTTTGGGTTGAGCACATAGCTTTCCTTAACCTCAAATTGCACCTGCGGCCGCGCCCAAAACTCTTCACCTCGCTAGAAAAACTAGTGCATCCCGATCAAAACGGACTAGCGTAGCGCTCGTCCGTCAGCATCGTCTCATCCGTCAGCCCGCGCAGGAAAGCCAATAGTGCAGATTTTTCGCGCTCATCAAGGGTGAAGCCAGTAATGTTAGGGTCTTCGTTCTCCACACCGTGCCCCCCCGTAGCGTAATGGTCCAATACTTCCTCCAAGGTAGCGAAACGCCCATCGTGCATGTACGGCGCGGTCAGGGCTATGTTTCGGAGTGTTGGCGCACGGAATTTTCCGTTGTCGAAGCGGTTCCCCGTCACGCCTCCCCTACCCTTATCTGGGAAGTCATCAAGGCTAGCCACATCGTCGAGCCCGTTGTTTTTAAATTTATTGTCTCCGAAGGAGGGGCGGTTGTGGCAGTGGCCGCACCCAGGGTGCAGTGCTCCAACGGGCACGTTCTCCACAAAGAACAGGCTGTCTGCACCAAACTGCTCCTCCTCCGTAGCAAACTCGGTATTGAGGTAGAAGTAACGGTCAAAATGGCTGTCGGCCGAAATGATCGTACGCTCAAATTGAGCGATCGCCTTTACTGCAAGTTCTTGCGTTATTTCATTCGTGTTCTCAATTCCAAAAGCAGCTCGGAAGCGCTCGGGGTAGTCGGTATGATCGCGCAAGCGGCCCAATACCCGCTCCCAGTCTTCGTCCATTTCCAGCATGTTCTCTACCGGATGGATGGCTTGCTCCCAGAGCTGTTCCGAGCTTCCGTCCCAGTTGAACCCCTCGGCGTTGAAAGCGAGGTTGACGATAGACATTGCACTCCGAGGAGATTCTAGCCCGTCTATTCCCACTGCAAGCGCAAGGCCATCCGTAAATGCCTTTTCCTGTCGGTGGCAATCTGCGCAGGCGAATGCGCTGTCTCTCCCCATTATTTTGTCGTAAAACAACCTTCGGCCCAATGCGATCCCTTCCTCCGTCATCGGGTTGCTTTCGTCTAGGATTGGCCTTGGCATGAAGTCTGGGACTTCTAGCTCGAAAGGAGTTGCTGCGGAAGGGCCAGTGATTAACCGCCCTTCACCTCCTGCCGGGCAGCCGAGGCAAGGCATCGGTGGTTCGGGCTCGCAACTGCCAGCAACGAACAGGGTAAAAAGTACCGATAAAAGCAGGAGTTGTTTCATTTGGCGTATTCTCTATTGGCGGTAATCTGGGTTGTCAACAAACGAACGGTCGGTAAGGGTGTGTAAAAACGCCACCAATGCCGCCGCTTGGTCTGGTGCAAGACCTATTTTATAGATGTTGGCGTTGCGGTTCTCGGCGTACTTCCCGCCGGAGTTGTAGTGAGCAATCACTTCTTCCAGCGTGGCGAATCGCCCGTCGTGCATATACGGTGCGGTAAGCGCAACGTTGCGCAGGCCGGGCGTTCGGAAGGTTCCGTTATCATATACCGAGCCCGTTATTGCTCCCCGGCCAGCGTCCTTGAAATCTTCCAATGAGCGGGCTTCGTCGAGGCCGTTGTTGAAGAACTGTTGGTTCGTGAAGTGGGGCGGGATGTGGCAGTGGGCGCACTCTCCGGTCGGCAAGTCTTGGAACTCGGGCTTGGGCTCGTCGGCCAAGTCGAAGAAGATCGCGTGGCCAAGTTTTTCAGCTTCGGTGAACGTTGCTTCGCCGAGCTGCACCCGGTCGTACTTCGCATCCGATGAAATCAATGACCGCTGAAACTGCGCGAGGGCTTTCCCTACGTGGTCTGGGGTGAGTTCACGGGCTTCCGACAAACCGAAGGCGCGTTGAAACGCGGGCAAGTAGTCGGTATGCCGGCGCAACTTACTGATCAGCAGAGGCCAGTTGCCGCCCATTTCGTTGGGGGCTGCGACGGGGTGCAAGGCTTGGCTTTCGAGGTCGTTTGCCCTTCCATCCCAAAACAGGGTTTGGTGTAGGTAGCCGATGTTGGTGAGGCCAGAAGCGTTGCGGCGGCCAATTCGGCCGTTGATGCCAACGCTAAGGACGCGGCCATCGGAAAAAGCCAAGGCGGGCAAATGGCAACTGCTGCAACTGACGGTGCTGTCTGCCGACAAGATGGGGTCGTAGAACAGTTTTTTGCCGAGCGCCAGGCCTTCTTCTGTGGTCGGGTTGTCTTCGGGGTAGATGATCTTCGCGAAGCTTGCTGGCTCTGGGATGGCTGCGGGGCTTGGCGAGGCCATTTGGCAGCCGAAGGTGATTGCCAGCAAAAAAACGCCGAATACGTGTTTAGCCCACTGCATGGTTCACTCGTTTTTACCGCAGCGTAAGCTCGAACTGGCTTGCTAGGCGGCCCCATATTTCGGTAGCGATGGCTTGGTTTCCGCCGTGTATGCGCTGCTGGTCTGGGTTAGCGATATCGAAGGTATTGGTGCCGTCGCTCAGGGCTTTGAGGACGTCGGCGGAGAGTACAATCTGAGGGTCGTTTTCCCCATCGATGGTGAAGTTTCCGCTGAAGGTGATCGTGGTGTAGAGTGCGTCGCTGCCCATGTGGTAGCTCAGTCCGGTATCAAAAGTGCCGTCGTTCTCTAAGTCGGCGTTGGCTTCTATTTTGGCGAAAACGTAGCGAGCGTCTGCGTTCCAGAATTCGTTTTCGTTTAGTGGGTCGTTGGCGGCGAAGTTGTTGGGGTCGGTTGCGTTCAGGTCGGGTTTTACGCCTAGGCCGAAACGTAGGCCGGTGTAGCTGCCTGAAGGAACATCGTAGGTCCGTTCTTCGATGTTATCTGCGGTAGCATCGTCGTAGCGGATGAGTTCGATCTCTGAGAGGTTCACCTCGTTGCCGTCGGCGGCAATCAGCGTCAGGTCAGAGACGTAGTACTGAAAGAGGGTTGTTTTCAACTCCGCTCCCGTAGGATAAGCGTAGGTAGCGCTTTGGATGGCCAAGTCGGCGGCGTCGTATTGCGCACGGAACTCAATGGTGGTACTTACGTTTTGGTCGTCTCGGAAATCGTCGTCGTCTTCGCAAGCGAAGGCAAAAAGAATAGTGGCGAGTGCTAGAAGACTTAAGTATTTCATTTTGGTATTGGTTTCGGTAAAGGACATTGGGGCGCGGCCGCAGGTGCAAAGTAAGGTAGCAGCCCGTTCGTTGCCGGAATGTAAGGTAACGCTATTGAGTGGTACCATTATGACACCAAAGACGTAACGCCTCCCCTACCTGTTCTGATATGTTTTAGTGCGAGGTTTGAGCGTCCGGCGCTTACAGGCAAACCCCACGTTGTTTCAGCTCAAAACCAAGTCCGAAGGCGCAGTATTTGCGTCGGGGCCGATGTTTCAAACCGAAAGCTGACCTCGTTGAAGCGGGGCAAGCGAAAACGGTTCTTCAGGGTTCCGCTAAACGCCCAAGGCTCTGATGGTAACCCGAAGAAGTTTGTATCAAACTCTCCATTATCGTTCTCGTCGTGGAAAAGCCCAAGCGCATACTCTTGCCCAACAACCATCTCGGGGATGCTGATGTCGCATACTCCCGAATCGCTAACTTTTACCGCTACTAGCCTCGCTTTCTCCCGGTCGAGGAAATCGTCTTCGGATGTATAAACCCCAACCCAAATCGTCCCTTTCGCATGCTTAACGTTTTCCACCGAGAACCGGAGCGTTCCCGTCGGTGATACAGGGCGGGGGCTAGACGCAGGCAATAATAAGGCCGTTGAAAAAAACAGCAGAATGTATACGATACGCTTCATATCACTACAGACGGATAAAAGAGGCTTTTGGATGCGAAAACCGTGTGGGATTAATGTTATTTGAAGACATCTGCGTCTAGTAGTTCAGCTCATGCCAAAAAAGGAAGCCCTCCGCCAAAGGCAGAGGGCCATCTTAACAATAGAATTTCAACTAGTTAATTGGGGGTAAATCTTATTTAGCAATAGCAAACTTCAACACCTTATCTGGCGCGTTGGGGTAGATGCCCTCGATGGTGATGGCATCTTTTGCTTGCTCAATGTATTTCTGGAAACGGGAAACGGAAGGAACCGAACGGTTATTCACCTTCGTGACGATGAAGCCCTTACCAATTTTGGTCTGGTCAGAAATGATGCCGTTGCGGATGTTGACGACTTTAACGCCGCCTTCGAGGTTCAACTCTTCGGCTGCATTCTTGCTAAGGTTTGCAAAGTCTGCGCCGAGGTTAACGATTGTTTCGGGCTTCGGCTCGGGCCGGATCACGCCGGTGTCTCCGTTGGTATTGCGGAGTTTTGCGTTGGCGGTCTTCAGGTTTCCGTTGCGTTCAAACTCGATGCTTACCACATCCCCAGGACGGTGACGGCCGAGTTGCTCCAGCAGTTCGGAGTTGCGGAGGGTAGTGATGCCGTCTACGCCAACAATCACGTCGCCGCCTAGCAAGCCCGCTTCTTCGGCGGCGCTGCCTTCGGTTACTTCGGTTACGTAAACGCCGTTGTCGCGGTCGATGCCTTTCTCCTTAGCGAAGGCCGTGTTGAGTTCCAATATCCGCGCACCGAGGAGGCCCCGCTGCACAACCCCAAACTCTCGGAGGTCTTGTACCACTTTCTTCACGATGGCCGAAGGCACCGCAAAGCTGTAACCCGCAAATACGCCCGTTGGGCTACTGATGGCGGTATTGATCCCGACGAGGTCTCCGTTGATGTCTACCAATGCTCCGCCCGAGTTGCCGGGGTTCACGACGGCATCGGTCTGGATGAAAGACTCGATGGCCAGCTCGCCGCCGCTGCGGCGGACGATGTCTATACTACGCCCTTTGGCCGAGACGATGCCCGCCGTTACCGTACTGGTTAGGCTGAAAGGGTTGCCAACAGCGACTACCCATTCTCCTATTCTAAGTTTGTCGCTATCCGCAAACTGAACGGTGGGCAGGTCTGCTGCGTCGATTTTGATCAGGGCGATATCCGTTGTGGGATCTACGCCGATGATTTCAGCGGTGTAGGTTTTTTGGTCGTTGAGGACGACTTCTAGGGTTTCAGCTCCCTCTACTACGTGGTTGTTGGTGGCGATGTAGCCGTCGGGGCTGATGATGACGCCGGAGCCGGAGCCTTGTTGTAGGGGAGCGGGGCCTCTGCGTTGGTCGTCGTCGCCTTCGGGGAGGCCGAAGAGGTCGCGGAAGGAATCGGGGATTTGGTTAGGGTCCATTCCTTGGCGGCCATAACCGGAGGATTGCTTAGAAGCCTTGATGTGAACAACGGCAGGCAGGGCCTTTTCGGCGGCAGTTGCGAACCCAGCTGTTGGGGCGGGGTTCACGTTCACGGTTTTGCTCGGCTCGGCAAACTCAGCGTAGTTGGTGGCCGGCGGCGCTTGTACTTCGACGTACTTGGTTTCTTGGTTAAAGCCGAGGAACTGGGCACCGCCTAGGGCGGCGAAGCCGCCAACAATGGCCGCAAGGAGAATCAGGAGGAAGTTTTTCATTTAATGATGCACGTTTTTGGCTTAGTAAAATCTGGGTTTTAGTTTATACAACGTATGTAGTAGACTGTTTAGTTGGTCGTTTGGTTGGCTCGTTTAGTATTCGTTAACCTTTATTAACTTAAGGGCTCGGCTTGGAAAGCCTCGACCGGGGAATAGAAGCTCGGCTTGGAAAGCCTTGACCGAGGAATAGAGACTCGGCTTGGAAAGCCTCGGCCGGGGAATAGAGGCGCGGCTTGGAAAGCCTCGACCGGGAAAAGTTTCTAATTTGCAGCCACAACCATTAGCTATGCGCCCTACCCTTATTCTTACCTTGCTCTTAAGCCTTCTTTGCACCTGCAGCCGCGCCCAGAAAGCATACTTCCAACAGGAAGTAGACTATGAAATTGAGGCACGGCTGGACGACGTGAAGCACGAACTCCACGCCAAACTGAAGCTTACCTACACCAATAACTCGCCAGACGACATATCCGCTATCCCGTTTCACCTCTGGCCAAGTGCGTACAGCTCAGACGCGACCGCTTTTGCCCAACAACAGCTGCGCAACGGCAAGACCCGCTTCCACTTCTCGGAACGAAGCCAGCGGGGCAAACTGGACAGCCTGAGTTTTACGGTAGGCGGCCTTGCGGCCGATTTCCAGCTCAGAACCGACGCGCCAGACATCGGAGACCTCCGCTTGCCAAGCCCGATCTCTCCCGGAGCAACGGTAACCATCGAGACGCCCTTCCGGGTAAAAATCCCCGCCAGCTTCTCGCGCCTAGGCCACGTAGGAGATTCTTACCAAATGACCCAATGGTACCCCAAGCCCGCCGTGTACGACCACAACGGATGGCACCCAATGCCCTACCTAGACCAAGGCGAGTTTTACAGCGAGTTCGGCAGCTTCAGCGTGACCTTGACCCTGCCAGAGAATTACGTCGTAGGCGCAACCGGAACCCTTCAGGAAACAACGGAACGCAACTGGCTGCTAGCAAAAGCAGCCACCGACCGCGCCAGCCTAGCGGAAAAAGAAGCTGCGGGCCAGTTGGCCAGAGGTTACACCAACGAGCCCTTCCCCGCCTCCGCTACCCACACCAAAACCATCAGTTGGAAAGCCGAACAAGTTCATGATTTTGCGTGGTTTGCCGACAAGCGGTTTCGGGTACTGCACGACACCCTCCAGCTCTCCGGAAAGCCAGAAGCCGTTGATGTATGGGCCATGTTTACCGCCACGGAAGAAGACCTCTGGGTGCAGGCTACCAAGTACCTAAAGCAATCTACCCGCTTCTACTCCGAGCAGGTTGGCACCTACCCCTACCCGCAGGTTACGGGTGTGCAGTCCGCGCTCAGTGCGGGCGGCGGCATGGAGTACCCCATGATCACCGTCATCGGCTTCAGCGGCTCCGCCGCCGACCTAGACGAAGTACTGGCCCACGAAGTAGGCCATAACTGGTTTTACGGAATACTCGCCAGCAACGAGCGCGATCACCCCTGGATGGACGAAGGCCTGAACTCCTTCTACGAACAACGATACATGGCCAAGTTCTGGCCCAACCGACCCCGTGGCGTCGAAATGTACGGTCGGCAAGTAGACTACGACCACCTCGGCTACCGCTACCTCGCCCGCCAGGGCAAAGACCAAGCCCCAGACACCCGATCTGATAGCTTAAGCCGTATAAACTACTGGATCGAGGCCTACAGTAAGCCCGCCCTCGCGCTAGAAGAACTTGAAGCATTGGCCGGAACAGAAGCTTTTGACCAAGCCATGAAGACCTATTACGAAACCTGGAAGTTCAAGCACCCACAGCCGGAAGACTTCTTTCGGGTCATGAATGAAAACCTTGAGTTGGAAACAGAGCCTTGGTTCTCGGAAGGGCTAACGACCACCAAAACATCTGACTGGCGAAACACCGATAGCCCAGATGCCTACCACCGAGGCGAGCGCAACGTCCCGAAGCCCCCAGCTGGGAAAAACAACACCCTAGACCTGTACCCGGAGCCCGAAACGGAAGGAAGTAAAAAGCTTTCGTTTGGTTTCTTTACCGATCAGGAAAAAAGTAATGAGCAGCAGTTTTTTGCCGTGCCGCTAACCGGCTTCAACGAGCACGACGGCCCCTTGCTGGGGCTGGCCCTGCACAACCGCACCCTAGAGCCGCGCCGCTTAGAATGGACGCTGGCCCCAATGCTCGGCTTCGAGAGCGGCCAACTGAACGGCTTTGCGGGCCTCCGGTTTCGGACGCCGCGCAGCAGCGGGCGCGTTCGGCAAAGCATCCTCAGCGCAGGCGTTCAGCGCTTCAGCGACTTCACCCTACGGCGTACAGACGCACCTTATGGTTACCGACGGTTTGCCGTTCGTGGGCAAACCTTTTTCCGCCACGCGCCAATCACCGAAACAGAAAGCGGATTGGATTTTGGGATAACCCTACTTCAGAAAGACCGGCCTGTTTTCTCCAACGACGGAACGATCACTGGCCGAGATACGGAAGGGGAATACTTCTGGCGTTTGGGCTACAACCGCGCCAAAACCCGCGCGCTGAACCCAATTGCGATCAGCCTAAACCTAGAAGCCAAAGTAGTAGACGAAGCAACGCCCTTCCGGGCCGGGCACCTGAAACTGGAAGGCCAACTGAATGGTGGCTACCAGTTTGAGCGCGGTCGCTTTCTGCGCTACCGGTTTTTTGGTGGGGTTTTCTTAGCCAATGAGCTGCGGGAAAGCGCGGTGCGCAGCAACTCCGGCTTCTCGTTGGTAGACAATGCTTTTAGCGATTACCGCTACGACGACCTTTACCTAGGTCGTAACCTAGGCGGCATCTATGGTCAGCAAATAGAGCAACGGCAGGGCGGTTTCCGTGCGCCCATCGGCTCCGCTTTCTCTTTCGGCACCAGCAACAGCTACATGACCGCGCTGAACCTTGATGCCGATATACCCGCACTGCCAGAGTACGTCCCCATCGGCCTTTTCCTAGACGCGGGCTACTACGGCTTTAAAAGCTTTAGCGCAGACCCGTTGGCAGGGCAGTTCAGTTGGGTAGGCGGCGTATCCCTAACAGCAATGCAAGGGCGAATTGGCCTATTCGTTCCCCTCATCGCCGACCCCGACACGAAGTTCTTACTAGCGCAGCAAGGCGAATTGCTCGACCGGGTAACCTTCCGGCTCAACCTCTCTGGCTGGGCACCTTGGAAGTTGGTGGATGATCTTTTTTAGGGCAGGCTACAATTGATGGTAGCTACACCATCGTACTTTTTGCCGTTATGGGCGCCATCGTTGGGGCTTGGCGGAAGAAGTAGCTGTAGGTTGCAGGTTACAAGTTGCAGGTTGCAGGTTGCAACCTGCTTAATTCCCCAACCCAACTAAGTTAGCAAACAGCCGGTAAGCTCCTGGCACACCGGCCGGTAGTTCCCGGAAGAAGCTGTAACCGGTATAGACGTAGTGGCCTTCGCCATACTCCGCTACCAGCATTCCGCCATCGTGCGGGTCTTCGCCGGGGTCGTTGCTGCTCAGGATGGGGGTGTAGCGTTTGTCCCAACTGCTAGGGAAATAGAGGCCGCGTTCCTGTACCCAACCGTCGAAGTCTTTACTCGTGATCTTGTTGGGGTAGTTGAGTACAGGATGGTCTGGTGCAAGAATCCGAACTTCTGCTTCTTCCACCGTAGTACGATCTCGGCTGAGCTGCATGGGGTACGGACCGAGTTCCGTCATCGGAAGTTTGAGGCCCCTGCTGGTGTTGTACTGAATCACGAGCGTACCGCCTTTCTTCACATAATCCATGAAGCGCGGCTGGATGTTGGCCATGTCTGCGTTGGTGTTGTAGGCCCGGATGCCGACCACGATGGCGTCGAAGCGGCTGAGGTCTCCGATGGCGATGTCGTCTTTGTCTAGTTCTGTCACGTCGAAGCCGATGTTGGTGAGGGCTTCCGGTATGGCATCTCCGGCTCCGGGGAGGTAGCCGATGTTTTTGCCTGCAATTTTCAGGTCCAGCTTCGCAACTGGTGCGCTGGCATCTAGGTCGGCTAGCTGGGTTGGGATGTGGTCGTGGTCGATCTTCACCAGTTTGCGGGTGTGGCCGTCTTCTTCGCTTGCGAGCTTCACGAGCGGGACGATCATGCCTTGCGCCTGCCCTGCGGGCGGGGTCAGCATGAATTCAAAATACTGTTCTTCGCCCTTTCGTGTTAGGGCAATTTCCGTTTTTTCGGGGCTCACCTTCCAGTCGTCGGGGGTGCAGAGTTCTACGGTTCCTTTGAGGTCGGCCTTAGCGGAAGTAACCTTGATGCGGACCGGCGTAGGCTTGCTTTCGGTAAAGAGGTAGCTGCTTTTGTCCAGCTCTGCAAAAACGGGTGGCATCACTTCCAGCGGGTGTACCTGTTCGCCCATCACCCGGTCGGTGAAGGCGTAGCGGACAGGACGGCGGTAGGTGAAGGACTCCCCACCAATTTCTACGTTGAAGTTCACTACCAGCGGGTCATCGCTTTCGCCCTTCCCCCGGATGCTTTGGTCCTTTACGGTATACATACCCAGCTTCCAAGCGTCCTGCAACCAGTACGGGCTGCTGCTTTTCAGTCCGGGCAAGATCGTCATACTGGTTTCTTCCTTGAAGGGCTGGTTTTTCATCAGGGCGGCGTTTGCCGTAGCGCGGGTCATGCTGATGCCTTCTACGAAGTAATCCACCAGTTTCACGTCTTGTGCGCTGCGGTTGGTTGCTTCAATTTCGATTTCGATTTCTGCGCCAGCCGTCACGATGGGGTCGTCCGTTTTGGCGAAGAGGTAAAGGCCGAGAGCCCCAGCGATGATCTCGTCTAGTTCGGTCATCTTTTTTTCTTTCCAGAAGCCGTCGGGCAGTTCGGCCATCAATTTGCGGACGCTGAGCAGTTCGGGTACGGACTCGGAGGGGTTGTCGAAGTTGAAGTTAGCTTCAACTTTTGCTAAGGCTAGGCCGATGTCGTTGCCGCCTTCTACGCGGTTCCAGCTTACATCGATGTTCGCGAAGGGGTCGCCTTCGGCGTCCTTATCGTCGCCTTTCAGGAGTTCGAGTTGCTCAATCTGTTCGCCCCGGCTGCCGGAGGAGCCGAAGCCTTGGCTGCGGTGCTGGCTGCGGCTTCGCGCAGCTATTTCGTTGACGGATTCACCGAGTTTGGGCAGGTAAGTTCCGGCATCTACCTTGATGATTTTGTCTTGCTGCATGTGTTCTGGTACGCCGCGCCAGGTGTAAGCGTTCCAGTAGATGCGGCGGGGTTGCCACGGCTCAACGTACTTGAGTTGTTCGGGAAAGGCCTCGCGGTCTCCGGCAAGGTCAAAGGCTTCCGCGCCGATGATGGCGCTGGCCGTGTGGTGGCCGTGGGTAGTACCCGGTGCGCGGGGGTCGAAGCGCAGCACGATCACGTCTGGTCGCCATTTGCGGATCACCCATACGGCATCGGCGAGTACGTCTTGCTTGTTCCAGATGTTGAAGGTCTCGTCGGGGTGTTTGGAGTAGCCAAAGTCGTTGGCGCGGCTGAAGAACTGGGTTCCGCCGTCGGTTCGGCGAGCAGCCAGTAGTTCTTGGGTGCGGGTTAGGCCGAGGAGTTCGCGGATGTCTGGCGCAATCAGGTTTTGGCCGCCGTCGCCTCGGGTGAGGCTGAGGTAGGCCGTTTCTACCTTTTCTACGTTGCTGAGGTAGGCAATCAGGCGCGTGTTCTCGTCGTCGGGGTGCGCAGCCATGTACAGCGCGGAGCCAAGTACTTGGAGCTTCTGGATGCCTGCGTGCAGCTCGCCCGAGGTTGGTCGCTTTGGTATTTGGGCGCTAACGCAGGTGCAAAGGAAGGTAAGAAAGCAGAGGAGTAGAGAAAATCTTTTCACGTGAATAGTTCGAATGGTGGCTTAAAGTAATGGAGACGTTTTTAGGAGCCAATTTGTTGGCACCCTCTAGCTTTCAGGCGAATAGTTCCGATTGATCTGTGGCAAAGCCAGCAACGCAAACAGCCCAATCAAGACGTTGCAACCAATGTTGATGGTGAAAAAACTGATGTTGGACCAACTAAAACTGTCGAGAGAAGACACACCATACAACTGGAGCGCCTCGCCGGTCAGGAAGTGGTAAGTCCCCATGCCGCCGGGGCTCGGGATCACGATGCCCCAACCACCAGACACGAAGGTCACCAACGCCGCCTCGATGCTGAGCGCCGCCGTAGGCGAAAAAGCGAGAATTACGAAGTACGTCATCAGGATGTACATCACCCAGATGTTGATACTGTGCAGGAAGAACAAGGCGGGGCTTTCTACCCTCAGGGCCGTCTGCATCCCTTCGCCAAAGCCCTTCACTACCCCGATTATTTTTTGCCCAATGGCACTCTCCATTATCCGTTGCCGCTGCCACCAGGCGAGGGCCAAGGCCAACAGCCCAACAACAAGGCCGCCGATGGCGAGCGTTTGTAGGGTCTCGACTTTATCTCCCAAATCCACCAGTTCGATGGCTCTATTCCACAGTTTTTCCCTGCCCAAGAGCAGGGCAACCCCCGTGATGGTGAGGAGCATCACCACATCAATAGTACGGCCAACTACGATGGTACCGACTACGCGCTCTAGGCTAATTTTCTCGTAGCGGGCCATGGTGGCCGCGCGCACCACCTCACCGATACGCGGAAAACCCAAGTTGGCAAAATAACCGAGGTTGATGGTCAGGAAGGCATTGATGAGGCGCGGCGTATTGCCGAAGGTGCGCAGCATCATGTTCCACCGCAATCCCCGGCTCAGGTTACTGACGGAGAAAGCAACCAGCGTCATCAGCAACCAGAACGGATTGGCGCTCTTGAAGTCGGCAATCAGCTTGTCCAGCAGGCTGCACTGGTCGGCTGGGGTTCCGTCTAGTTTACATTGTTCTAGGTACGCTGTTTGTTGGCTGCTGTACATCAGGTACAGGATGCCGAAACCCACCCCAACGAAGAGCAGAAATTTTAGAGCGTTGGCCAAGTTCTTGTTCATCCGGCAAAGGTAGGCTTGAGTGGGGTTAATGTCGGTTAATTGATACTTCCAGCGCGCGCTTCGTTGGTTTGCGCGCAAGTATTTTCGGGCGCGGACGCAGGTGCGGGGGGAGGTTTTGGGGATGGTTGAAGCCTTCTACCCCGAGTTTGCGCAGCAGCTTGGGGCTAAGGCCAGAGTAGTCGCTTCGCGACTAAAGGGCTCGGCCTGGAAGGCCTCGACCGGGGCTAAAACGGTTCCTTGCATCCTGCGTTCGCGCAAAAAAATTGCTACTACATCTCTAGATGTGTAGCAGCAACTTTTTTCCCTTTACTCCCTTCCCCTTTTGCTCAACCGCGCCACTCGGCAAACTCTGTTTCGGTAGGCCTACCCAGCCACATCATCATCACCATGAATCCGGTAATGAGCAACAGGTTGAGATTGCCGGTAACGAGCGCAAACACACAGGCCAGAAGC
>CALEDI010000217.1 GCA_937949535.1 uncultured Lewinella sp.
CAGGGCGAGTTAAACACCGCTCCTGACGGGTCTCCAACGCCTGCCCCCCCTTCCACACCTGCCCCCCCTGCCTCGTCAAGCTTCCGCGTAGCGGATTCCCCTCGGATATCCCCGGACGGAGCGCAGCGGAGTCCGGGGGGGGCGGGGGGTCCGGGAGCTACCGAGCCTCCCCTCTCCACCGGAGAGGCCCTGGGCGAGCGGGCCACGCACCCCGCCGCCCACGCCACCGCTTCTTACCTCCCCCTACTATCAGGAAAACGAATCGCCCTAGTCGTCAACCAAACCTCCACCATCGGCGATACCCACCTAGTAGATAGCCTCCAAAACCATGGCCTAGACCTCAAGAAAATCTTCGCCCCCGAGCACGGCTTCCGGGGCGCCGCAGATGCGGGCGCCAGCGTCAAAGACGGTACCGACCAACGCTCCGGCCTGCCCATCAAGTCCCTCTACGGCAAAAACAAAAAGCCCTCCGCCCAAGACCTCGCCAACATCGACGTCGTCGTCTTCGACATCCAAGACGTAGGCGCCCGCTTCTACACCTACATCTCTACCCTCTTCTACGTCATGGAGGCCGCTGCCGAACACGGCAAACAAGTCATGGTCTTAGACCGCCCCAACCCCAACGGCCACCTCATTGATGGGCCAGTACGGCAGCCCGAGTTCAGCAGCTTCGTCGGCATTGCGCCCATCCCCGTCGCTCACGGCCTCACAGTTGGGGAGTTTGCCCAGATGGTCAACGGCGAAGGCTGGCTTCCCGGCGGGAAGCAGGCCCAGCTCACCGTCATCCCCATGCAGGGCTACCACCACCACATGGCCTACGAGCTGCCCATCGCGCCCTCTCCCAACCTCCCCAATGCGCGGAGCATCTACCTCTACCCCAGTCTTTGCTTCTTCGAAGGTACGGCCGTTTCGGTTGGGCGCGGCACCAGCCAGCAGTTCCAACTATACGGCCACCCGAAGCTTTCTTCGGGAGACATCCGCTTCACCCCAACCCCCGGCCCGGGCAGCGCAAACCCCAAGCTAAAAGACCAGCTCTGCCGTGGGCATGACCTCAGCCGGATGACCCACGGGGCCACCCGCCAGCCACAGCTTCGGCTAGACTACCTAATTGATGCCTACAACGACCTCAACGCCCAAGGCGTAGATTTCTTCACCAACGCCAAGTTCTTCGACCTCCTCGCCGGCACCGACGAGCTGCGCCGCCGCATCATCGCCGGAGACTCCGCCGAAGCCATCCGCGCCAGCTGGGCCGCCGAACTGGCGGAGTATCGGGTGATGCGGCGGAAGTATTTGCTGTATCCGTGATCTGCTTGGTTACCCGACCTTCAGGTCGTGAGGGTTACCCGACCTTCAGGTCGGCCAGCAACTCATCAGCCTGAAGGCTGATCAACCCTCACGGCCTAAAGGCCGAGCAACCAACACCCTGCACCTGCGGCCGCGCCTACTTAAACCGAATAGCCTTCACCGGATCAATCCGAGTGACAAGGTAAGAAGGCACAATTAGGAAAAACAGCGTAATGAAAAATGTACCGATATTGAGCCCAATCACCATCATCCAGTCTACCTCAATCGGCGCAACGGATAGGTAGTAAGACGCTTCGTCAAGCTTTACAAACTCGAAGGTCTTCTGCGCCCAACACAGGCCAAAACCAATGATGTTGCCCAGCAACAGCCCCCCAATAACGATGAAGGCCGCGTAGTACAGAAAAATCTGCTGGATACTCCAATTGCTCTGCCCCAAAGCCTTCAACGTCCCGATCATGTTGGTCCGCTCCAAGATGAGGATAAGCAGGGCCGTCATCATATTGATGATCGCGACGATGATCATTAGGCTTAGGATCAGGGCCCAGTTGTAGTCCTGAATATCGAGCCAACTGAATAGGGTATGTATTTTCTTGCGGATGCTTTCGCCATAGAGGTCTTGCGGCAGCACCTGGTAGTGGATGTAACCACTGATGGCTTCCAAGTCGTCTAGGTCATCAATCGTTACCTCAAATCCGCCTACTTGGTCGTCTTCCCAACCCAAGAGCCCACGGGGTTGCTTGATGTCTACGATGGCAAACTGCCGATCATATTCTTCCAACCCAGTTTTGTAGATCCCCGTTACGGTAAACCTTCGGGGCCGTTCCTTCAAGGTTCGGTCAATGAAGGTAAAGTCTACCCGGTCGCCCACTCCTACCCGCATCCGGCTTGCCGTGATGCTGCTCAGCAGGATACCCCGGCTGGTACTGTCTGGCGTGATCTCCAGTCTTTCCCCTTCTACGAGGTATTGCCCGAAGTGTTCCCAGTCGTAGTCTTCCGCAATCCCCTTCAAGATGATTGCTTCCTGCACCGGCAAGCGTTCGCCTTGCTGGTACACCGACGCTACCCCGGGCAGTACGATGAACTGCTGGATGTGGTCAATGCCACCATTCGTCGTCATCGCTTCCCCGCTTTCCTCCCCGAGGCCGCCGCTGTAGGCCTCTAGGGTGATCTGGCCGGTGGTGTCTAGGCTGGGGTAAAAGTCTTGCTTATTGGAGATCGGGTAGTTGTAGCTGTCCAGTATCCGGTAACTGGCCGCGTCGGCCGTGATGTGGATATGCCCCCAGAAGCCAAATATCTTATCCGAAATCTCTGACTTGAAGCCCGTGATGAGCGCACTGGCCAGTATCATCGTCGCCATAGAAATGGCCACCGCCGCAACGGCGATACCGATGATGGTTCGGGAGACGGACTTCGTGCCACCTTTGGCAACGTTGCGGGCTAGAAATAGGGGTAAGTTCATACTTAATGCAAACTTACGTTGTTCGGTCGGTATTGTTTGGTGCTGTTCGGATTTAACACGCCTATCCCCTGTTTCGCAGGTCATCAATGAAGCGCGTAAGCTCCTGCTCGTCGTACACCAGCACTTCGCGTGGTTTAGAGCCTTGGGCTGGGCCAACGATGCCGAGCTGTTCCATCTGGTCTACAATGCGGCCAGCGCGGTTATAACCGAGCTTGAGGCGGCGCTGGATCATGGAAGTAGAGCCGTGCTGCTGCTGAATGATCAGCCGCGCAGCGTCCTCAAACATATCGTCGAGGTCGGCATAGGAGAGTGAGCCGGAGCCGGCCATCTCTTCGTCGGTATTGTACTCGGGCAGCAGGTAGGGCTCTACGTAGCCGCGCTGGTTGCCGATGAAGTCGATCACTTCTTCTACCTCGGGCGTATCCACGAAGGCACCTTGAAGGCGGACAACATCGCCGCCGTTGCTCAGCAGCATGTCTCCTCGCCCGATGAGTTGGTCTGCGCCGCCTGCATCGAGGATGGTTCGGGAGTCTACCTTGGCCGTAACCTTGTAGGCGATCCGCGCAGGGAAGTTGGCCTTGATTACCCCAGTGATGATGTTGACCGATGGCCGCTGCGTAGCGATCACGAGGTGAAGCCCTACCGCACGAGACAGTTGCGCAAGCCGCGCAATCGGCATCTCAACTTCCTTGCCCGCCGTCATGATGAGGTCGGCAAATTCGTCGATGATGAGTACGATGAACGGCAGGAATTTGTGTCCTTTCTCTGGGTTCAGGCGGCGGGCCACAAACTTCTCGTTGTATTCTTTGATGTTCCGCGCCGATGCTTTTTTCAGCAGGTCGTACCGCTGGTCCATCTCGATACAAAGCGAGTTCAGGATGTGGATCACCTTGGTCGTTTCGGTCGTGATCGGCTCCGTTTGTCCGGGCAGGAAGGCCAGGAAGTGGCTTTCCAGTTTGGCGTAGGGGAAGAGCTCCACCTTCTTCGGGTCAATCATCACCAACTTCACCTGCGAGGGGTGCTTTTTGTAAAGCAGAGACATGATGATGGAGTTGATACCGACCGATTTACCTTGGCCGGTAGCACCGGCGACCAGCAAGTGGGGCATCTTGGCCAAGTCGGCCACCAACACTTCGTTCTTGATCGTTTTGCCGAGCGCGAGCGGCAGGTCCATCTTCGCCGTTCGGAACTTCTCGCTCTCGATCACCTCGCGCATAGAGACCATTTGCGGGTTCTTATTCGGCACCTCAATACCGATCGTTCCCCGGCCGGGAATCGGGGCGATGATCCGGATGCCGAGGGCCGCCAGACTGAGCGCAATGTCGTCTTCGAGGTTCTTGATTTTGGAGATCCGGACGCCGGGGGCGGGCACGATTTCGTAGAGCGTCACCGTTGGGCCGATGGTGGCGCGGATCTTCGTGATTTCAATCTTATAGTTCAATAAGGTCTCGATGATCTGGTCCTTATTCGCTTCCAGTTCGGAGCGATCTACTTCGGTTTTGCCCGGTTCGCGGTCTAGCAGCAGTTCGATGTGTGGCGGGGCGAAGTTGGGCAGGTCTAGCGTTGGGTCGTAGGGCTCGGAGTGGTCTTTGTTTTCTTCGGTTACGGCTAGGCTGGTATCGATGCCTTCGTCGCCGTCGGCGATGGTCAGGTTGGCATCACCAACGGAGAGCGGGTCTTGGCTGATGAGCGTCAGGTCGCCGACCGATTCTAGCGGGAGTTGTGTCTGCTCGCCGGGTACTTGTTCGATGCCTTTTTCGGAGAGGGTTGCTGGGCCGTCGATCTCGAAGGCGGAGCCGTCGCCGGGGCTTAGGGACAGGCTAGATTTTCTTTTGGGCGCTAACGCAGGTGCAAGGGCGGGTTCTCTAGGGGCTGTGGCGGTGTCTGCTTTCTTGGGTTCAAAACGTTCTGGCCGTTTCTTACCCCGAAACCGAATCCGCTCAGAGAAGTGGTCCCTGATGTCGTTACCGATCTGCCGTGGCGACCCATTGAAATCAATCCGCGCCTCAAACACGAGGTACAACCCAAGCAAGGCCAACAACAGCAAAATCACACCGAAGCTGCCCAACACTCCCGTCAGGTGGCTCACCAGGTATTGCCCAATTGCTCCACCGACGGGAAACTGCCAAACCTTCCCAATCGTAAACTCCAGCAACACCGAGAAGCCAATAATCGCCAGCATCACCTTCACGAACAAAGCCCCCATCGGCTTGATGCTCTGCCGGCGCAGGCGGTTCATACCCAGCTCCCAGATCAAGTAAACGATACCGAAGCTCGGCAAACCAAACAGGAAGTACATGTAGAAGTTGGACAAAAACGCCCCCAATCGGCCCAGCCAGTTGTCTACCGTAGGCCCATCATTGAGCAACAGTTTCCAACTAAACCGCAACACGCGGTCTTGGTCTACCTTCCAAGTAAAGAGGTAAGAAGTGAAGGCCACAAAAAGATAAATAGCAATAAAAAGCAGTAGCAAACCGAAGAGCTTCGGGATGCGTTCGTCGTTCAGCCCCATTTTGAGGCCGAGTTGTTTTGGGTTTTTCGCTTTTCTTTTTGCCATACAGTAAGTCGGGAATCGGGAATTCGCTTGAGGGCGAAAGTACGGAAAATAA
>CALEDI010000218.1 GCA_937949535.1 uncultured Lewinella sp.
CTAAGACACCGTTAAAGTTCGGTGTGTGGCCTGATGGGAAGAAAAAAACTGATATTTTTAGATTTATCTTCGTCTTTATGCGCTTTACCCTCCTGATAATCCTTTGTTTTCTAGCTTGGTCCTCGGCTTTTGGGCAGCAAGCGGTGCCCCCAAAGGAACTCCCCCTGAACCCGCGCGCAAGCGCCCTAAAAAACAGCAAGCACCTACCGCCCGAAACCAGTTTGACGGGAATATGGATCGGAGAATTGCTCCAAAACGAAGGCGGTATTGCGGATCGTTTTGAGTTTACGATGCAACTCTGGCAAAACGGAATTTTCCTGCACGGAACCGCACACGTAAAGCTGGGCGAAATCTGGGCAGAAATGAAACTGAGTGGTTTTCAGCAAGCCAATGGCTCCTGGAAACTAACAGAAACCGAAATTTTGCGCGCCCAAAAACCCGACGATCTCTCTTGGTGTATGAAGCTTTATGAGCTTCGCGTTGGTTATACCAAAGACGGGCTTTCGCTGCACGGCCCTTGGTGGGGCAGCAGCGAATTTGGGCCTTGCATACCGGGGTCCGTTCGGCTGAAGCTAAAAAAGAAGCGGGTGTAGGTATTCTCAAACCGCTATACATCGACTAAAACCCCCTCCCTAAATCCCTCCCCACGGGGGAGGGACTTGTGAAAACGCTACGCGTTTTAGCGTAAGGGCCACTTAATCAGTGTCAATGTATAGCGGTTTGAGGTATTCTCCTACAAATCCAGCACCATCGTCATCGTTTTCCCATCAAAAGCAACGGTACGGAACCCCATCCGTTGGTACCACTGCGCGGCGTGGTTGTCTCCATGAACGGAGAGAGAAACCTGCTTATCGCCCCGTTCGCGGAGGGCTTCAAGGAAGTGGTCCATGAGCTGTTGGCCAAGGCCTTCGCCGCGCATTCCGCGCGTTACGGCAACGCCAAACTCGGGTACATCCTCGGCAACGAAGCCGTAGCCGGGTTCCTCTTTGGTGAACAGCCTTGAGTAGATGACGCCAGCTACTTCGCCGTCTTTGCGCATCACAAAGCCGAGGTCGCCTTCCCGGCCCCAATACTCGTAGTAGAGTCGGTTCTGCGGGCTGCGGATCGACTCAAAAGGTACGGCTGGCTCGCCGGGAGCCGTGTAGAACGAAGAGTGGTAGAGTTCGTGAAAAAAACCCGATGTGGTGTTTTCTAGGGGGTGGAAAGTGATGTTCATGGTTGGTTGATTGGTTAAGATCAGCGGGGCAATGTACGACCGTCTCTACAGAGCGTAGGGGCTTATTCTCTAAAAATCAAAATTCATTGGGTCAGGTCCGAAGCGTTGGTTGCGTTCCAACTCGTCGATGGCGACCATATGCGCTTCGCTCAGTTCAAAGTCGAAGATGTCGCCGTTTTCGTGGATTCGGCCCTCGTTGGTGGATTTAGGGATGGTGATGATGTCGTTCTGGAGGCACCAGCGGAGGATCACTTGGGCAGGCGATTTGCCGTAGGTTTTACCTATTTCGGCGAAGAGTGGCTCTTCCTTAAACTGGCCTTGCATGAGCGGGCTCCAGGCCGTGATGGCGATGTTGTGCATGTCGCAGAGGCTGATCGCGTCGGCCTGCACGAGGTAGGGGTGGTACTCGATCTGGTTGACGGCGGGGACGACCTTGGCGTGTTGCAGCAGGTCTTCTAGGTGTTCTTCCATGAAGTTGGAAACGCCGATGGCGCGGACTTTTCCGGCTTCCAGGGCTGCTTCAAATTCGGCCCAGGCGGCGACGTAGCCGTCTACGGGCCAGTGGACGAGCAGGAGGTCGATGTAGTCGGTTTGTAGGCGGGCGAGGGCTTCGTCTAGGGCGGCGGCGGTGCGGCCGGCGCGGATGTCGTCGTTCCAGATTTTGGTGGTGAGCCAGACTTCTTCGCGGGGGACGTTGGCGGTTTTCAAGGCTTCACCGACGGCCTCCTCGTTTTTGTAGATGCTGGCGGTGTCGATGTGGCGGTAGCCCGCCTCCAAGGCCCAATGGATGGCGTTAATCGCTTCTTGGCCGTTGTCGGCTTTCCAGACGCCCAGGCCTAGTTGGGGCATTTTCAGGCCGTTGTTTAGTGTTACTGTTTGCATGTTGGGAGTAACATTGTTGGAGGGAGAGATGTTTTTGGAGGCGGGGGCGCGGGTGCTGGGGGAGGTTGATGGGTTTGGGTATTTAGCTGCACACATTTCCATTTTTGTATAACACGTTAAACAAATAAAGCCTATTTTTGTATAACACGTTAAACAAATGGAACAACTATTCTTACGCAGCCAATCTGCGCTGAAGGAACTGAAAACAAATTATCGCCGTTCATTGATGGCTGACATTCAATGGGATGACCCCTTGGTTTTCATTCTTGGACCTCGTGGTATTGGGAAGACCACGCTTTTGTTACAACGGCTTACAGAACTGGACCTACCTCCCACCGAAGCGTTATATATCGACTTGGGTGACCTCTACTTTCAGGCCAACCACCTCATTGATTTCGCCGAAGCGTTTTTAGAGCAGGGTGGCCGCTATCTCCTGATAGATGAGGTTCATCGTTACGGTTTTGAGACTTGGGCCTCCGAGCTAAAGCAGCTGTATGACCTCTACCGGAGTCGGTTAAAAATAGTAGTAACCGGCTCTTCCGTGGTACATATCCTGACGCGGCAGGCCGATCTGAGCCGTCGTGCGCTCAGCTACCAAATGGCAGGGCTTTCGTTCCGGGAGTACCTTATGCTGAAGCACGGAATTGATATTCCGGCAATCACCCTACCCCAGCTCTTGGCCGATCACCGGAGTATCTCGCGGGAGGTAACCGAAATACTCCCATCGCCCCTTCCCTTACTGAAAGAATACTGGAAAGAAGGCTATTACCCCTTCTTCCTTAACGGTACAACAAGCTACTCTGATCGCCTAGCCAACTCCGTACAAACCGTGCTCGAACACGATGTCCCCTACGCCACCGGCGGAGCAGTGGTAGATGCCCGCAAACTCGGTAGACTGATGTACGCCATTGCCTCCTCCGTTCCCTTTTTGCCCGACATGAACAAACTCAGCGCAAGAACAGGCATTAGCCGGGTAACGCTGCTCCGCTACCTAGGCCTTTTGCAAAGCGCGCGGCTGATCACGTCCCTGCGGCGGGAATCCCGAGGAATAGCCGCCTTGAGCAAACCCGACAAACTCTACCTCGACAACCCCAACCTACTGCACGCCCTAGCCCCACAACAAGTAAATATCGGAACGCTACGGGAAACATTTTTCCTCAGCCAGCTCACACAACTTACCTACGGCAAAGGCTTGGTGCCCCCCGAAATACGCTTACCCAAAAGCGGCGACTTCGTGTTTTCCACCCCAGAGCAAAGGCTACTCTTTGAAGTCGGAGGCCCCAAGAAAAACTTCAGTCAGATCGGCGAGGCCCCAGACCATTACGTTGTTGCGGATACTACGTTTACGGAGCATCCGGGTAGGATTCCGCTTTGGTTGTTTGGGTTGTTGTATTGAGGGGGGCGCATTTTCGTTTACGATACATATTATTTGAGATCAATCCTCCCCTCAAAATAGGCAATAAATTCAGGCACACTTCTCAGGCCTGCGTTAACCCCAATAACGTTACCTCCTAGCTAGCAAAAACAACATTCGTTCCACCCGCTTATTCCGTCCCGGTCCGAACGGCGTACCAGGATGGCTGCCGCGGTAGCCTGGTAGGTTAATAACGGGGTATTCCGTAGTAATGAACTTGAGGCTGCGGTTGGCAAAATCGACGGTATAGCTTTGTCCGTAGGTGCTTACACCCTCTAGTTCAATAACGACTTCTCCATCTTTTCCTTTGCCGAAGGAGGCATGGTGCTGGCCAGCGGGAAGAGGGATTTGTTGCCATTCAGACCGACCGGAGGGTTGCAACCAAAGCTGGTGACGGGCAGATTTTACGGCGATGACGCAGGTGCCGAGTTCGGTTTCTTGGCAGTCGGAGATATAGTCTGCCCCTACCTCCGCTTCGCACCCGCGGCCGCGCATGCCCGTCCCCCCGTATAGTGCTGGAAAAGACACCGGATCTTTGCGCCAAACCCCATCAATTTGCTGGTGGGTGTAAGCTGTTCTTAGGCTTTCGCTGAGCAGGATGAGCTGGCCCGTCGGGCTTGTTTCCATCCGGTATTCAAATATGGGATCTTGCTCCTCCAGTAGTTCTTCCCAGCCATTTGCTTTGGTCCAGCGGCTGAACGTTGCGGTGCGTAGTAGCTCGTTGTATCCCGTGAGGTAAAGGGTGTCTTTTCGCCAGAGATAGTCGTCGACGCTGCTACGCTCCGTCACTAATCCCTTGGCGTTGTACACCTTCAAGGCCCTATCGTACGTTCTGCTCTGCTCTTCGGCGTAGTAATATTGCACGTCGTTATTCCAGCCGTAGTCGGTGATTATGTAGCCCGCAGTAACCGGCCCCGCCGCTATCAGCAGCGTAGCATCCTTATCGGGAACGACCCGATAGAAGCCAAGCTGGCCGTTGATTCTCCTAAAGACGGTATCAATTGTTACCGAAGATGCTGTTCGGGGCGGCATGCCTTGGGCCTGACGAGAAAACTGCGCACTGACATCTTCCAACTCATCCTGCTGAGGATAAAAATACTGATCGTAATAATCGTTTTCCCATTTGAGGTAAGCGGTGGTCGCGGAATCGGCGGGATCTTCCAGCCATTCCCAAGCATTGCGGATGCGTTTCTCCTTAACGAAGCTTCGGTTGCGCATCGGCGCCGCAGACGGTTGGTAGACGGTATCCCGCAAGAAAGGCGCCCGAAATGCTTTAGCACCAGGTTGAGACGTAACCGAGCAGTCAAAACTGACCAGCTTGGCCCGCTGGTAGAAGGAAGACAGCTCGAATACAGACCAGTATTGCTCATCATAGCTCCGGGTGGTGTTGAAATATTTATTAAAAATTGAGCGTCATGCTTTGCATACAATCCCGTCAGTCCGTTTTTTTTACAGAATTGACGGTGAGGAGTCGTCGGCCTCTCTAATACAACCACAACATATCCGTGATATTGCGAATTTTTAAAACTATTTTTGCCCTTGTAGGTAGTCAGATAGTCATGTAGTCAGATAGTCAAACAGTAGCTACCGCACATGACTGTTTGACTATCTGACTACCCGACTATCTGACTCTTTGACTACATGACTACCTGACTGCTTATGACCAACGCCGACCTCCGCACCGCCATCTTCATCAAAGGCGCCCGCGCCAACAACCTGAAGAACGTGGACCTCACGATCCCGAAAAACCAGCTCGTGGTCGTTACCGGCGTGTCGGGCAGCGGGAAGTCGAGCATCACGATGGATACGCTCTTCGCCGAGGGGCAGCGCCGCTACGTCGAATCCTTAAGCAGCTACGCCCGCCAGTTCCTGATGCGGATGAAGAAGCCGGACGTAGACTACATCCGGGGCATCTGCCCAGCCATTTCCATTGAGCAAAAAACCACGACGGCCAACGCCCGCTCAACGGTAGGGACGCTGACCGAGATTTACGACTTCTTCCGCCTCCTCTACGCCCGCGCCGGGCGCACCTACAGCCCCGTAAGCGGCGAGGAAGTGAAGCGCCACTCAGTCACCGACGTCGTCAACCACATCACCGCCCTCGACAACGGCAGCCGCGTCCACCTCTACGCTCCCCTACCCCGCAACTTCGATGACCGGACGCTGCGCCGAGAACTAGAACTCCTCCAACAAAAAGGCTACACCCGCGTGATGGCCAACGACGCCGTAACCCAAATCGATGACCTGCTGGAGAGCAACCCGCCCGCCCTGGCCAAAACCCTCGCCGAACTGACCGACGAGGAAGAGATGATGGTCCTCATCGACCGCTTCGTCGTGAAACACGGCGACGAAGAAAACGACAAACGCATCGCCGACTCCGTCGGCACCAGCTTCGGCGAAGGCGGCGGCGAAGTCGTCGTCTATCTAGACGCCGACAATTGGACGGCCTGGAACAACCGCTTCGAGCTAGACGGCATCCTGTTCCAAGAACCAACGCCCCAGCTCTTCAACTACAACAATCCCTCTGGTGCTTGCCCCACCTGCGAGGGCTTCGGCCGCACGATGGGCATCGACGAAGACAAGGTCATCCCCGACCCTTCCAAATCGGTCTACGACGGCGCCGTGGCCGCCTGGAGCGGCAGCACCTTCGGCCAGTGGCAGCAAGACTTCCTGCGCGTTGCCAATCGCTTCGATTTCCCCGTCCACACGCCCTACTCCGAGCTTACCCGCGCGCAAAAGCGCGAACTCTGGGACGGCAACAAAGACGCCAAGGGCATCACCGGCTTCTTCGACGACCTTGGCAAGAAGCTCTACAAAATCCAGAACCGCATCATGCTGGCCCGCTACCGTGGCCGCACGATCTGCAACACCTGCCGAGGCTCGCGGCTCCGCCGCGAAGCCGACTACGTCAAGGTCGGCGGCTACCCTATCACGGACCTGATCGACCTTCCCATCGACCTGCTGCAAAAGCACTTCCAAGAGCTGGAACTCAACGAGCACGACGCTACCATCGCCAAGCGGCTCCTGCTGGAAATCAGCAACCGCATCCAGAGCATGATGGACTTGGGGCTGAGCTACCTCACCATCAACCGCCTCAGCAATACCCTCTCTGGCGGAGAGAGCCAGCGCATCAACCTAACCCGCACGCTGGGCAGCAACCTGACGGCCTCGATGTACATCCTCGACGAGCCGAGCGTTGGCCTGCACCCCCGCGATACCGAACGGTTGGTGGCGGTGCTCAAGCGGCTGCGCGACTTGGGCAATACCGTCCTCGTTGTT
>CALEDI010000219.1 GCA_937949535.1 uncultured Lewinella sp.
AAAAACAATAAAATCTTTCTCTGGTCCATCACCGTGGCGCTGGCAGGCTTCCTGTTTGGCTTCGATACCGTCGTGATTTCTGGCGCAGACCTTTCATTACAAGCCTTGTGGGACAAAGGCGAGGCCTTCCACGGTTTCGTCATCATGGCCTCTGCGCTGTGGGGTACGGTTGTTGGGGCATTCTTTGGTGGCATACCGACTGATCGGCTTGGGCGCAAGAATACACTCATACTGATCGGGGTGCTTTACCTCGTTTCTGCGCTGGGCTCTGCCTTTGCGACCGATCCGTGGGTATTTGCGGCCTTCCGCTTCATTGGCGGATTGGGCGTAGGGGCGTCTACCATTGCGGCACCGGCCTACATCGCGGAAATTGCACCGGCCAACGACCGAGGGCGGTTGGTGGCACTTTACCAGTTCAACATCGTTTTTGGTATTCTGGTGGCCTTCCTTTCCAACTACCTCCTGAGCGGGATGGGTGAAAACGCTTGGCGTTGGATGATTGGGGTGGAGGCTGTTCCGGCTGTCATTTACGCGCTGATGGTCCTGACGGTTCCGCGTAGCCCGCGCTGGTTGCTTACCCACCGCAACGACCGAGCTGGCGCGGCCGAGACCCTACGCCTCATCAATCCGGATAGTGACCCCGAAGTGCTCATGAATCAAATCACGGCCGACAACAACCGGGCCGACAACAATGAGAGCATCTTTAGCTCGAAGTACCGTGGGCCACTGATTTTAGCTTTCTTGATTGCGTTTTTCAACCAGTTTTCAGGCATCAACGCCTTTCTGTACTACGCGCCGCGCATCTTCGAGCTGGCGGGGTTGGAGGAGAGTTCTGCGCTGCTGAGCAGCGTCGGGCTGGGCGTGATCAACCTCGCATTCACCCTGATTGGCCTTAGCTTGATTGATCGGCTCGGCCGCCGACAACTGATGTACATCGGTTCGGTAGGCTACATCGTTTCGCTTTCGTTGGTCGCGATGGCCTTCGCGCAGGAGTGGGAAGGTATGGCGATTCCGTTCTTCCTCTTCCTCTTCATTGCGGCGCACGCCATCGGGCAGGGAACGGTGATCTGGGTGTTCATTTCCGAGATATTCCCCAACCACCTGCGCGCCAGCGGGCAGGCCTTCGGCAGCTCCGTTCATTGGGTGCTGGCAGCCATCATTCCTTCGGTGGTTCCATTGCTGTTCACCAAGATTGGCACTACGCCGGTCTTCGTCTTTTTTGCGTTCATGATGTTCCTCCAACTGCTCTTCGTTTGGCGGATGATGCCGGAGACGAAGGGGCGAGCGTTGGAGGAGGTGTGAAATTGCCACCATTAAAACCTTCAAAAAACCAACAACAAACACCCCATGCACACTTTCTCATTAAACCACATCGCCCTCTCCGTGAAAGACGTAAACGTATCCATTGCGTTTTATCAAAGCGTGCTCCAACTGGAAGAGATTGAGAATACGGCATCCGACTCCCCTACCCGATGGCTGTCTTTGGGCAGCGGCCAGCAATTGCACCTGATCCCTAGGCCGGAGCTTGAGGTCAAGGTCAATAAAGCTGTCCATTTCGCACTGAATACACCAGACATGGACGCATTTGTAGCCCATCTGGTTGCCCTAGACGTCCACTATACCGACTGGCTAGACACGCCAAACCGAGACTACATCCGGAAAGACGGCATAAAGCAGGTTTACTTTCAAGACCCAGACGGGTACTGGGTTGAGGTAAATGATGCGGTTTAGCATCCGCACTTCAAAACCATTCTTTGCACCTGCGGCCGCGCCCAAACACTATTTACATTTTGAGAAAAACACGGATGAGTAAAAATTAGAAAACAAATTCTCCGAACGTACCACCAACCACCTTCAGCCCTCCCTCCCGTGGGCCGAGCTGGATTACGCCTTCGGTTTCGACTTTTTCGGTGCTGCCGTCTTTGTGGTCTGCTTCATAAGCGACCTTAATGAATTGGTATACGAAGCCCTTCTCTTCGTGTTTCGGGCCTGGCGCAAAAAAGATGGGGCGGATGGCGGTGAACTGGTCTCGCCAAGCTTGGGCAAAGGCCATGCCTTCGGCCCGGCTCACCATTTTGTCTTTGAGGCGCATGGGTTCGTCAAACATCTCCTCACGTAGGGGCTCGTCTAGCACAAGCATTGAAATGAGAAATGCCTCCGCCATCGCTTCTGATTCGGTATCAAGCTCCGTTTCAACCGTTTCAAAAGGGATCAAGACTGGCATCATCGGGTTGGGCGGCGGGATGGAGTGCGCGAACAAATCTTCGATGACGAAGCGGTAGAGTTGTTCGGGCATCACGTGGTAGGGCGGCTCGAAGGCTACGCCGCGTTCCATGAGTACGGCGAGTACGTCTTGTAGCGCATCAAGTGCCGCTTCTTCATTAGTGATGGTGTCGGGGTGGGGGAAGCTCATGTCTTTCACGATGCTACCAACGGTTACCGGCTTCCCGCCAGCCTTGCCGTGGAAGGCCCTGACTTGCTCATGGAAGAGGTCTTGCAGTTCGGCGGGTATGTCGTTGGAAGTCCAGGAAGCACCACCCATTTCTGCATCGAAGAGTGCAGATTTGATCTGTTTGTCTACGTCTCCCGGTTGCTCGGGGCGTTGCGCGTTTTGGTCTAGGCGGAAAATAGCTCGGAATAGATCGGTGGCCATTACTTCGCGGGAGTCTGGCTGACCGTATCTACCCTCACCTCGGAGGCGGGTCAGTGCGTACTCGTGCAGAAAGCCTACGAGATAGCGCTGGTTGAATGCTTCTGCAAACTCTTTTTCCGGTGTGCCATAAAGGTTCCCGAAGGGTTCAGTGAGCATCGGGAAGGCCTTGAGCATCGCGTCGGAGTAAAACGAAATTGGTTTCCATTCCCGCCCGTGTAGCAGGAGCTGGTACAATACAAAGCCCGTGAACCTTTGGGTAAGCCCATCCTCCGGATATCCATCGCGGAAGCCCAAGTTGAAGCCTTTAAAGTGGTGCATAAACAAGGCTTCCAACAGTGCTTGGCGAGGCCCTTTCAGCACCTTCTTCCCCTTTGCTGTGAGGCTGAGTTTGCCCGTCCGCTTCTTGGTCCATTTTAGTTGCAACGGCAGGTGCTTTACTAGGGAAGCGACGTACCAATCATTTTCTCCCTTAAGCTTATAAAGTCCATCGTCAATATATTCTGCAGGGAATAAACGGTAATCGTAGAGTTCCCGCACGAATTTTGCTGGTAGGTTGCCCGCTGCCGTTAGTTTCATCTCCTTTTCTGAGAGGCGGCCTAGTAAGACCATCAATAAGCTAAGCAGCGGTATTTCCTCCAGCTTTGCTTGCGGGATGTCTTCCTGCCATCGGACCACACTGCCCTCTTGCAGGGGCTGATGATTGAGGCGGTGCATTTGGGAAGGAGAAAGGCCATCAAAATCCGGATGAGCCAATTCGTTCTGTTGCTGGGTAAAAGCGCGGAGCTGGCGGTTCAACTCGTTTAGTTCTTCTTCGGTCACTTGCTTGAATTTTAGGAAAGCAATTTACTGAAATTTATGAGGCGGCCCTAAAACATCTCCCAAACACCACGAATACCAACCACTGAGGTGAAAATAGCGAACAGCAAAATCAGTCCCAAAATGATGTTGGTAGTAGTACTGTTTCGATGAGTGCCCATGAGGTCTTTGCGGTTGCCGAGGTAGAAAATACACGCCACGGTAACGGGCAGGATGACGGCGTTGAAGGCTTGAGAGACGATCATCACAAAAACGGGCCGCGCATCAAAGATGGGGACAACTAGGCCGAGCAGGGAAATCAGGAATACCATCAGGCGGTACTTCGGGAGCGTCATTTCCCGCTCAGATTGGTTGTAATCGCAAAGCAACCAAGGCAGCATCAATACGTTGGGGATTTGAGAAGACACCCCGGCGGCAATGATGCCGAAGGCGAAGATCGCTGTAGCCAGCGGGCCAGCCAGTGGTTCTAACAAACCGATCATCTGTGAAGCTTTCGTCAGTTCAACCCCAGCTATATGCAGGGTTCCGGCAGCAGCGGCCATGATGGCCATACTGATGATGAACATCAAGGTGACCGATACGATGGCATCCTTACGCTGCACCTTTGCGTCTTTGAGCGTCCAACCGGCTTCTTTGACGAGGGTGGTCCGGATGATGAACAAGCCAGAAAAAACGGTAGTACCAACAAGGGAAGCGATCACGAGGAAGCGCCCCCTACCCTCGCCCGCAGGAAGCTCGGGGATGTTCGGTACTAAGCCCCGGAGGATGTCTGCCGGAGGCGGCATCAAGATGAAGAAGTTGGCCACAAAACAAACCGCCATGATGGCCACGATGACCGCCAGCGCGCGCTCAAAGAATTCGGTTTTCCCGTTCCAAAATATGACGTAGACCAAACTGACGAATATGGCCGCAAAGACGACGGGCGAAACCCCGCCGGCCACGTAGGTTTTAGACCACTCAAAGCATATATCCGCCACGATCCCCATCACGCCCATCACGCTCCCCATCACGCCTGCGGTAAGGGCAACGATAAAGAATACCCCTACGCCGGGGTGGATGTGTTTGCGGAAGGCCTGCAAGGCCGTCTCTCCGGTTACTAAGGTATAGCGGCTGTAGAGGTTAATCATGAAGTAGGTCGTCAGGCAAGAAGCGACGATCGTCCAGAGGAGCGACATCCCGTAGGAAGCCCCTGCCTTCGCCATCGCCGTTACGCTTCCGGTGCCGATGTTGAACCCAAGCAGAAAAATACCCGGCAGAAAAACGGCCAAGCCTTTGAGGATTTTGTCTTTTAAGCTTCCCATAGTTTTAATCTTCTTCTTCAATGATGTGTGTTTTCAGCCATTCTTCGCCCTTGCTGTCTAAGAAAAAATCCATCCAGACGTAGTACAGTTCTTTACCTTCCTCAACAGAAACCGAATGCCGAGAACCCAGCGGGATATGCAGTAGGGCATACGGTGGGAGATCGACCTTGGCCTCGTCGGCATAGACGGTGCAGTTGTTGTTTGCAAGGCTAAGGAAGAGTTGTTCCAGCATCGGGTGTTCATGTGCGCCTACTTCGTCGGGGCCTTGGGTCTGTACTGTGCCCATCGCTATCCGAGGAATGATTTTATTGGGTAAGATGGTACGGCTTACCGTGTTCGGGCTTTTGATGGGTTCTACGTATGCTTGGCAATCGGTAAACTTGGCGTGGTACGGAGCTTGTGTGTTTTCGGACGGGAAGCCTGCCAGCTCTTTTTGGTCCTGATCGGTCAATTTGCTTACTATTTTCAGGTAGTGTAGGGCTTGCTGTGGCGCAGGCCTGATGCAAAGGGTTTCCGCTTTATTGGGTAGGAAGACCGTTTCCGGGGCAACGGCATAGTCTGCGCCAGCTAAAGAGAGCGTTCCTTCGCCGTGCAGGAAGAGGTATATCGTCTTATACCCATCTTTAGGCACCTCGTTACATTCTGTACGGATGGCTTTATGCTCAATGAAGATGCCTGCTATTTCGCCCTCCATCATGGTTTGGGCATAGTGGTACTGCCCCTCCGGCAAGTCTAGGTCGAGGTGTACAATTGGGATGTTTTGGTGGAGCATTTTAAAGGTTTTTGACAGCACTGCCGAAGCATTGCGTTCGCAAGTTAGGCATGCGGTTTTGTTTTTGGTACGGAAGGCGGAGCGTAGTATGTAAACAAACTGCAGATTTGCCAGTTTTTCGCCTTGCTACCGTTCGGTTATGTTTTAGCGTTCAGGGTTGTGGAGTCTCATTAATATGCATCTCGAAGTACCCACCCCAAAAGCCCACCAAATATTTTCACTATTTTCCATCCTGAAAACAGCCCTTTCAAAACCTAGGCCACAAAGAAAACACACATGAAAGCAACCACCGATTTTTCCCGCCTAGCGGGCATGCAAGAAGAGCAACTCCCCGTACCGAAACATAAACTCTACGACTGGACCCATTTTGCAGGCCTCTACGCCGCCGAGCATGTTGCGGCAACGGAGTTCGTGATCGGGGCCACCTTC
>CALEDI010000220.1 GCA_937949535.1 uncultured Lewinella sp.
CCACCGTCATGGTTGCCCCACTTCACACGCTCTGTGATTTTTGTTCTTATGTGATTTCTGTGGCTCCTCCTGAGCCGCTTGCCTGATAAAGATCGCGCCGGAGGCGCTCAACCCAGGGTGTGTAATCTGTAATGTATTCTCTCCGCGCAAAAACCCCCTCCCCAAACCCCTCCCCACGGGGGGAGGGGCTTATAAAAACGCTGCGCGTTTTGATGATAGTCGGCGGACTAATTTATAGGCATTACACACTCCCACCTTTTGACGCAATCCCAACACCCATTCCCCCGCCCCGCCCTACCTTCGTGTTCATGATTAGCAACCTCATCCTGATCGCCAAGACGTTGCACGTTGTTGGCTTCGTTTCTTGGTTTGCCGGCTTGTTTTACCTCGGCCGGGTACTCGTGAACCACGCCGACACCGAAAACATTGAGCCCACAGTAGGCGACGCCCCCGAGGCCGCCCGCAACCGAATGAAAAAGGAGATCCTGCACGAAGAGTACGCCGCTACGGCGGCCAGGGTCTACCGCATCATCGTCAATCCGGCAATGATGATTACTTGGGTAGCGGGGCTGACGATGATTGCCCTGAACCCAGGGTACCTAATGAGTGGGTCTCCGGGGTGGTTGTACGTCAAGCTGCTGTTCGTGGTCTTGATGGTGGTGTACCAGTTGTACACCAAGAAAACACTGATGCTCCCGATGGCGGCCGGTGACCGGCCGTGGTCTGATTGGCAACTCCGCCTCTGGAATGAGGTACCAACTTTCTTCCTCGTCAGCGTCCCGTTTTTGGCGGTGTTCGGGAAAATTGGTCAATTAAACTACCTGTACCTCGCTATCGGGGTGGGGCTGTTTTGCTTGATGGTTTGGCGAGGGGCGGTTGGGTATCGGAAGCGGAGGTTGGAGGAGGGATTGTAAGTTAGATGAAGCCATGTGTTTCACCTCGTCTTGCTACCCATCCAATCCACCAGCGGCCCCTCCACCACGACCCTTTCCCCCGAAGCCGGGTCTGAAAACCCAAGCCGAACCGCCCGCAGGCAAATGCACTCCGGCAAGTACTCTCGCTCGGAGCCGTAGGCGACATCGCCAACAATGGGCGCTCCTGCGGTAGCAAGCTGTACTCGGATTTGGTGGAAGCGGCCGGTGACGGGCTTGATTTCGTAGAGGTAGTCTTCATCAACGCGGCCTACTAACTTATAGTGGAGCAGGGATTCCTTTGTCCCCGAACGTGGTTTTGGAACGGCAACGGCACGGCGTCCTGTTGGGTCTCGGGCTAGGTAGTGTTTCAGGCTGCCTTTCGTGTTGGGGAGCGGAGCTGCGGTGCGGGCCAAGTAGGTTTTGTCTACCTTTTTCTCCTCGAAGGCTTTGTTGAGGAGGCGGAGGGTAGATTTGTTCTTCGCCAGCAGCAAACAGCCAGAGACCGGCCGATCTAGCCGATGAACGATGCCTACGAAGGGCACCTTTGTGCTCCTCGGTCTCTTCCATTGCACCTGCGCCCGCGCCTCCACGGTATCGTTGTTGAAGTTCTTTTCTACGGCGATGCCAGCAGGCTTGTCGATCACGACGTAGCCGGGGCCTGCGTGGAGGATGGTTAAATGCATGGCCGCAAGATAAGAACGGCACCACTTCATGCTTCCAACGATTCCGTAACTGGCTACGTTTTAACACTGAGACCGCTCTATACAACAACTGATCTAGCTAATGACCGACTCCACCCCTCCAGAAACCAGTTCCGAAAAACCCGGCGAAGTCCTCGCCGACCGCGCCAAGTCTGCCTACAAATGGTGGGACAACCTCGCCACCATCAACGCCGAAGATCCGCTCTTAGTAGGAGCAGCCAAGATCCTTGTGCGGGCGGTCGGCATCTTGGTGCTTTTAGCGATGTCTCCGCTCATCCTGCTCGGTTTTTTATTCGCCTTCATGGCTGTTGCGTGATGGAGATTTTGGCGCGCCCCGGCTGGTATGTTGCGTTCGTACTCTTCGTACTTCACCAACTGGCGCAGTATGGTTTGGGTTGGGACATCCCTTATCTCGACGGCTACCTAGACCCCACGCTGTGCTTACCCATCATGTTAGGATTGTGGCTGGCAGAGCGGCGATGGATGTTTGGCGTGGGCCGTCTTAGCGGCCTCGAAGTCGTCGTTGCCGGAGCGGCACTGGCCGTTATTAGCGAAGAAGGTTTCCCCCGCTGGCAACCCGATTTTGTTCGGGATTGGTGGGATTATTTGGCGTATGCCGTTGGTGGGCTTTGGTTTTGGGTTTGGGTTAATCCTAAAACGCCACCAAATACGTAAGCCCCAGCCCGCCCGCGCAGCGGTCGCGGTCGGTTGCGCCGTAGTAGCGCATCCGGGTGTAACCAAGGGCAAGGTTCCGCCAGCCGATTTCGAGCTTGGTACCGAAGGAGGGATCATAATTGTGGTCTTCGCCCAGCCCGTCGCTGCGGAAGCGGATGTTGCGGTCGGTCAGTACGCCTACCCCGACGCGGAGGTTATCGTTGAGCCAGTAGTGCGCCGTAAGGTGAACGGGGATGCGGGTCATCCGGACGTGCGCGCCTTCGGTAAGCGTCCGCCAGTATTTGTAACCGACGGTTGCGTGGAGCATGAAGCGGTCCAGAGAGTTGGGCCGAAACTGGACGCCCGCAGCTACAGAAACGCCTTGGGCACCGCGAATGACCTGAATTTCGTCGGCTTCGTTGGTGATCCAACCGGTGCGGTCGCCGCCGAGCTCTAGCGCGCCGCCAAGCAGTAGCTTGAAGGGGGAAGGCGCGGTTTTTTCTTGCGCCAACAATGGGTTGGCAAGGAAAACAAGCAGGAAGAACAACGGAGCAGGAAACGTCATTGGGCCGGTTTGAAAAGGTAACGCAAAGTAGCCATGCAGAGCTTGATGGCTTCGCTTTCAAAAGTACGGTGCTTCCGTGAAGCTTGCAAATGCTGGCCTTCTGCTCCGATGCTCCGATCGATCTGTTTACGGAGTCTTACTTGGCGCGGGCGCGGGTGCAAAGAGTAGTTTTAGAGCAGGGTTTTCCAAAAGCGCCAATCATCACCGGCTTTCTAGTTCCAGAAGCTTCGCTTTCAAGTCTTCGTTCATTCCTTCTAGCGACTGCATACTGCTTTCGAGTTGGTTGATCTTGTCCATCGCTTGCTGGATTTCCGTTTCTAGTTTCTGAATCCGGGCTTCTTTGCTGGGGTTCATGTTACAGGAGAAGAGGAACATGGCACAGCCGAGGAGTAGGAGTATCTTTTTCATGGGGAGTGGTTTCCCTTAAGATGAGATGAGGGCTGAAAGGGTTGGGAAATCGCTTTTGTGCCTTTTGTTTCTTTGTGCTTTATGTGGTAAGGTCTGCCTCGTGCGGTAGCTTACCTTCCTAAGCCTTTATCTAGGTTGAAACCGAGCACCGTCATACCAGCCCCGAACCGCTGCGAAGCAACCGGTTCGACCAAGACTCCTTCCAACGTGGTACTCGCCTTGGAAAGGCTCGGCCAGATTGCGATGATCGTGCCGAAGGCCGGTATTCAGGCCTTCCAACGTGGTACTCGCCTTGGAAAGGCTCGACCAGATTACGATGATCATGCCGAAGGCCGGTATTCAGGCCTTCCAACGTGGTACTCGCCTTGGAAAGGCTCGACCAGGAGCTACCCCGCCCCCTCCAACCGGTACTTAATCCCCATTCGTTCGATCTCCTTCACGAAGTCTGTATCGGGCTGGACGGTGCGTTTCAGGGAGAACATCTTGAGCTTGGAGTCGTCCTCGCGGTCGTAGAAAACCATGCGCAGCTTGGCGTCGCCTTGGAAGCGTTGGCAGAGGTCGTCTAACTGGACGACCTTGGCTTCGGTCAACTCTTCCAGCGGCATCTTCAAGACGATGGCGGAGGTGAGTGCCTCCCCTACCCCTTCAAGTAGTTTGATTTCCGATATTTTCAGCTCCAAGTCATCGCTCTGCCACTTCTTCTGGAAGGTAGCCGTGAGGAAGAGTGCCGTACCGTGGTTGAGTACGTGCTTAAACTTGAGGTAGTCTTCGCCGAAGAGTTTGAACTCAATCGTTTCGTCGTAATCGCCCAACTCAAAGATGCCCCAGCCGTTGCCGTTCTTGCTCACTAGGTGGCGTGCGCCAACGATCATCCCGGCGATTTTCACCGTACTCCGCCCGTACTTCTGCGGATTCAGCTCCGCCAACGAGCAGGTGACGTAGTTGTCGATCTCCATTTTATAGCCATCCAGCGGATGGCCGGAGACGTAGATGCCGGTCACTTCCTTCTCTCGGTTCAGTTTTTCGGGCAGCAGGAAGGGCTTTGCGTCTGGCGGCAAGGGCGGGTCTACACGGATTTCGTCTTGCACGGCGGCGAAGAGCGAACTGGCGGCCTCGGCCTGGCGGGCGATGGTTCCGTTGGCGGTTTTCACCGCATCTTCGAGGTAAGAATCGAACTTGGGCGTGGGGGCATAGTATTGGGCGCGGTGCATCTCCTCGAAACAGTCGAAGCCGCCAGCGTCTACCAGAGCTTCCAGTACGCGCTTGTTTACGGAGCCCGGCTCGATGCGGAGCAGCATATCGAACATACTCTCAAACTCACCCTCCTTGCGGGCTTCGAGAATGGCCTCAACGGGCCCTTCGCCTACGCCCTTGAGGGCCGTCATCCCGATGCGGATGGCACCGTCTTTGTTTACCGAAAACTGGCCCTGGCTTTCGTTCACACTGGGACCGAGCACGGGTACACCCAAGCTGCGGCACTCGCGGAGGAAGAAGCTCATCTTGGTTTGGTCCGATTTGTTGTGCGTCAGCACCGAAGCCATGTACTCGGCGGGGTAGTGGGCCTTAAGGTAGGCCGTGTGGTAGGCCACCAGCGCGTAGCAGGTGGAGTGGGATTTGTTGAAGGCGTAGGAAGCGAAGGCTTCCCAGTCTTTCCAGATTTTGCCGAGCTTGTCTTCGGGGTGGCCTTTAGCAGTCGCGCCCTCAACAAACTTAGGGTACATCTTATCGAGCACCTCTTTTTTCTTCTTACCCATCGCTTTCCTCAAGACATCTGCTTCTCCTTTGGAGAACCCTGCCAGGGATTGAGAAAGGAGCATAATTTGCTCTTGGTACACGCAGTTGTGCAAGAGAATATTATTGCCCACAAAGTTATGGATCCCCTCTACGGATATATCGTAGACCTTTTGATTGCCTGCGGGGGTTATTGAGATGATTTCGTCCCATCGTATACGAAGGTTGCGCTCTGTTCTCGGCAAAGACACCTTAGTAATAAGTTCTTTAGCAACATGTGAGGAAATACGTGGCCTGTTTTTTAACCTAGTAGAAGTGATATGCTGACGATCAAAGCCATACTCAGCCATAAACGATCTCGCAGAGCCCGCCCAGCAAGCGTCAATTTCGTTCTTTAGCTGTTTACGGCTTACAGAGTCTGAAGAAATGCGGCCACGGAAATTTGCTGCCCCCATTTCCTTTATTAGACAATGCGGCGTGACGAGGGTATGGAATTTGTCTAGGTTATAAACTGTAACCTGATAAGCCGTTGTCGTTTCACTTCTTCGCTCAGAGTAGTATTGAGACTCGTGTACAACCGAGTGAATCCCTAACCTCAACAAAAGTGTTTGAATCCCCGAGGACAAGTCAGGTGATATTGTTTTTATATGAGCAAATTTGTCTCCAATATATCCGTCACAATCCCAGTAACAGGCTAAGAAGAACGCAATTTCACTTATCGAAAGCCCAAAGACAAGTTCAGGTATAAACTTCTCATTCGACTTACAGCCACCAGTCGTTGTTTTCAACTTCAAGTCGCGCAAATACTGAACTAAACTATTGGGTTCGTGGTAGCTCGTTTTGTCTGTCCCACTTACCATTACGCGCGTTACTTCTCGGGCCTGCTCAAGGGTTGTGGTTTGTAGTCTTTCAAAATTTTCAACGCTGTCTGTATAAGCTTTGATTAATGTTTTCGACTTGTTCACAAAATCAGCCGTGGGGCCAACACTACTCAAGCTACCGTCAGCTAATAAGTAAGCGAGCACCCTAAGTTGATCCTGATCATACGAACGAGTATCCCCATCTGTTTCGGACTTTAGACTTCTAGGTGTCCCGATAAAAACACCCGTTGAGAGTTCTCCTAGTTCTTTCCAACCATTCTCCGTTAATACACGATGGTTCTCGGTCATCTTCACCGTCTTGCCCGACCGAAGTTTAACCTCAAATACAGGTTTCATCCCATTACAAACCCAATGAGTAAGCCAACCTGTCGTTTGGTTGTTATCTTGATCTACCCCCTGGCACAAAAAGTCCCCAACCCGATCCTCCAAAGCATCTATACGAACCCGTTTACCCGTTACGGCATCGTGCACGAGGGTATCTCCTGTCACGCAAATACCGTAGGTTTCGTGCAGGTACTCCTCCATCGCAGGCAAATCATACACAATCGGGCTACGCCCATGCTTGCGCTCAATGAACTCGGGGATGTACTCCAGCGGGCCGGGGCGGTAGAGGGCGTTCATGGCGATCAAGTCGTCGAAGGTCGTCGGCTTGAGGTTTTTCATGTGTTTTTGCATCCCGCCAGACTCGTACTGGAAGATGCCGTTGGTCTCGCCGCGCTGGAAGAGTTCGTAGGTCTTTAGGTCGTCGAGTGGGAGCTCATCCACGTCGATGTCTACGCCGTGGTTCTCCTTGATCATCCGGAGGGCGTCCTTGATGATGGTTAGGGTTTTGAGGCCCAAGAAATCCATTTTCAGGAGGCCGGCGTCTTCGGCGACGGAGTTGTCGAACTGGGAGACGTACATCCCCGTGTCTTTGTCTGCCGTGACGGGGACGTAGTCGGTCACGTCATCGGGGGTGATGACGACGCCGCAGGCGTGGATGCCGGTGTTGCGGATAGAGCCTTCGAGCTTTTTGGCCATCCGGATCATTTCGCCGATCTGGTCGTTCTGCTGGGCGAGGTCGCGGAAGGCGTAGGCTTTGTCTACGTCTTCGCCGTTCAGTTTTCCTTTCAGTTTGGGGTGGATGTCGCCGTCGGCGAGGACGTGGTTGAGGCTGGCGCCGAGTTGCTGGGGGAAAGACTTCGCTACGCGGTCTACTTCGCTGAGCGGCACGTCCATCACGCGGCCTACGTCGCGGAGGCTGGATTTGGCCGCCATCGTGCCGTAGGTGATGATCTGGGCGACTTGTTCTTGGCCGTATTTGTCGATCACGTAGTCGATCACTTTTTGGCGGCCGACGTCGTCGAAGTCGATGTCGATATCCGGCATCGAAACGCGCTCCGGGTTCAAAAAGCGCTCGAACAGAAGATCATACTTGATGGGGTCCACGTTGGTGATACCGACGCAGTAAGCGACCGCTGAACCTGCTGCCGAGCCCCTTCCTGGGCCTACGCTCACGCCCATTTCCCGCGCCGCCGTCGTGAAATCTTGCACGATGAGGAAGTAGCCGGGGTAGCCGGAGGCCTTGATGACGGACAGCTCAAAATCGAGCCGTTCGCGCGTCACTTCATTGATTTCGCCGTAGCGTTTCAGCGCGCCCTCGTAGGTGAGGTGGCGGAGGTAATCGTCTTGTGTAGCGAACTCCTTCGGCATCGGGAAGTTGGGCAACAATACGTCTTGCGCGAGGGTGAGGACCTCAATTTTGTCGTACACCTCCATCGTGTTGGCTACGCTCTCCGGGTGGTCGTGGAAGAGGTTGGCCATCTCGATCTGCTTCTTGAAGTAGAAGTCGGAACTCGGGAAGCTGAACCGCTTCGGGTCTTCCTTCAACGAGCCGGTATTGACGCAGAGCAGGAGGTCGTGGGGCAGGTAATCTTCCTCCTCAACGTAGTGGCTGTCGTTGGTACAGATCACCTTCACGTTGTGCTTCATCGCGAGCGCCATCAGCTTCACGTTGATGTCTTCTTGGCTCTTGCCGGAGTAGATCGTGCGCCCCTCGCGGTCCTTGCCGAGGTCGATATCGTCGATGCCCCGGTGCCGCTGGATCTCGATGTAGTAGTCGTCTTCAAAGATGTTGAGCCACCACTTCAAGGCTTCTTCCGCTTCTTTGTCTTTCCCCGCGATCAGTAGTTGCGGAATTTCCGCACCGATGCAGCAACTCGTCACGATGAGCCCTTCGTGGTACTTCTCGATCAGCTCCTTATCAATCCGTGGGTATTTGCCGTACAGCCCCTCGATGTAGCCGATGGAACAGAGCTTACACAGGTTCTGGTAGCCTTTTTTGTTCTTGGCCAACATCAACTGGTGGTAGCGCTTGTCTTTCTCGCCCGCCGCGCGGCTGAAGGCCTTTTTATGCCGATTCTCGACCAGGTAAAACTCGCACCCAATCATCGGTTTGATGTTCCGCTTCCGCGCTTCGTTGACGAACTTGAACGCGCCAAACATATTGCCGTGGTCGGTGAGGGCAACGCCCTTCATGCCGTCTTCCACCGCTTTGTCCATCATCGTCCCGATCTCGGCGGCGCCGTCGAGGAGAGAGTACTGGGTGTGGCAGTGGAGGTGGCAGAATTCGGGCATATTGGAAGGAGTTTCAGACTTGTTGGGCAAGGTACGAAGGTGTGGTGTTTTTCCAACGGATAGTTTTCCACAGGTGGCGCGCACGCGGGATGCGGGGGAAGTTGAGGGGCATTGGGATGGACGTTGTCCCGGTCGAGGCCTTCCAGGCCGAGTTGTTCTGTGCAATAACCATCTCCCAAGCATCAAAGCCATATCAATGTCTCCAAACTCGACAGGCGAACTTTTTTGTTGTAGAATTAGCGTCAACCTCATCAAGAGACAAATACTGGTTCTAACAATCAAATTCTTCCTCCAAAGCAGCGACAAAAAAGGATGTGCTTCGCAGTACTTCGTGCTCGACTGGCGAGTTTCGTGGTAACTCGCCAGTCAAATTCTTTTTCGCTCATAGGAATGGGTACATGTTTAGTCCCACATGAATACCTTGCATCCTAGGACTTACGAGTTCTTTACGTGGCGAAAAAGTTCGCCTGTCGAGTTTGGTCATTCTTATCACCCTAGACCCCTCCCCCCCACAAAAAAAGCCCGACACCAAAGGCACCGGGCTTTCCCTAAAGACTTAAACAGTCTTCTCGTTTCCTCAAAGCGAGAAAGTAACTCCAGCGCCAATATTAACGCCCTTAAAGCCAGTCTTAGCCGCAACGATTGGCACATCGTAAGGCTCCGTCAGGCTTTGCTCGAAGCGGCCTTCAATGAAGGCCCCGAAGCTTGGGGTGATCGACACCTTCGCGCCCAGGCCGCCAACGGCGGCCACGTGGAAACGGTCGTAGTTGATCGCCTCGAGGTCGATGTCGGTAGACATGAGGTTGAACTCAATGAGGGCCGTTGCGGTAGTCCGCAGGTTGCCGCCCGTGGCGTAGCCGAGGCTTGCGCCTGCGAAGGCATAGGGCTGGATGGCTCCGGAGGTAGGGATGTTGGCTTGCAGCAACAACGGAAGGTCGATGTACGTAAAGCGCGTCTTGGCCTGTGCGCCTAGCGGTACGTTGATGCCGAAGACATCCTGATCAGCGTCAAGGTTCAAAACCGTACCTCGGCGGTTGAGCTCCAAACCTGGGCGGAAGCTGATGATGTCGCCGAAGGGGATGTTGGCAAACATTCCGAAAGACAAAGCGGAGGTGCTTTCAAAACGGTCGCTGACGGCGTCAATCTCGCTGTCGGTGCGGATGTCGGAGGTGCCATAACCGGCGCGTAGGCCAAGGGTTACTTTAGAAGGCGTAGCCTCCGTTTGGGCAAAAGCAAAAGTGCCGACGAGGGCGAAAATGAGGGTAGTTAAGAGAATGCGCATGATTGGATAAATTGTAGTTTGAATCGTTGGTTCGGGTCAAACCCAGTTGTCGCTTTGGCCCCCTAGCCCCCAGTGGGGGGAAGGAAAGCGACAACTTGGTTTACACCAGTTTAAATCGTTGGTTCGGGGGCTATAACGCTTTACATCGCCAATGTTGCCTAAGGGAATCGTTAAGGCTTATTAAGGAATGTTAAGCCCTACGGTCAAGAATTTGGCCGCAAGATTACTAGCTGATTTTTTGGGCGGGAGAAGCGGATAGCTCCAGAATAAGCCTTCGGCAGAAAGCCAAAAGTTGAAATTTCTCCCGAAGAGAAAAAAGTTGAAAAAAAACTAGGGCAAACGCATCAAACGCTAAAGTCCTCCCCTAACCCCTCCGAAGGAGGGGGACAAGCAGCTAAACACGATAAATCGTGTACTATATCCACTCTACCAATCGTAAAGGTGGCAGTGTCTCCCCCTTCGGGGGATTAAGGGGGATTATTTCGGTAACGTTGAATTGGATGCGTTTGCCCTAGAAAAAACAACATTTATACGACATCCCTTACCTTAGCCGCATGTCTGACACCCCCACCCCACCGCCTTGGTTGGCTGCTGCTGGCTGGTTTCCCATAGCGGCCTACCTAGTAATCAAATACATGATCATAGGCCGTGAGAACGTAACGGCCAAGCAATCTTACTTGCTCATCGGCTTCGTCATCTTGGCGGAGATCGCGCTGTGGCAATACCGCAAACAATTCCGCCCAAAAAAAACTGATGAACATGGAATCGACTGAACAGAAAAAACCATCCGTTGGCCTCTTCTTACTGATGACCGCCGTTTACTTCGGGGCCTACTTCGGGCTGAAGTACGGCGTTTTTGGCGGTGCTATGCCTTGGTACTATAATGTGGCGCTGATTGCGGGCTGTTTGCTGCTGGCGGTTGCGTTGAAGAATAGGTTTCAGGCTTGAGGTGGCGGGTTACGCCAATTCTTACTATCTCCAAACTCGACAGGCGAACTTTTTTGTTGTAGAATTAGTGTCGATCTTATCAAGAGACAAATACCGATTCTAATAACCAAGTTCTTCTTTTAAAGCAGTGACAAAAAAGGATTCGACTGGCGAGTTACCACGAAACTCGCCAGTCGAGCACGAAGTACTGCGAAGCGCATCCTTTTTCGCTCATAGAGTTGGATACATATTTAGTCCTATATAAACATCTTTTATCCTAGTACAGTTACAAATCCTCAACTATTCCTCCCCAATGCAAGACCTAAAAAACACTCGCCGCAAATTCCTCCGCCAGTCTGCAGCAGCGGCGGCGGGGCTGATCCTTGCGCCAACGCTGATTGGTTGTGGGGCGAAGGGCACAGCTCCTTCAACCTCCCCTGCACCTGCGGCCGCGCTCCCGAAAACCGACCGCAAACTAGGCATCGCCCTGCTCGGTTTGGGCAGCTACTCCCAGGGGCAAATCGCGCCCTCCTTACAATCTACACAGCACTGCGAGCTGCGCGGCATCATCACCGGTAGCCCAGACAAAATACCTGTTTGGCAAGAGAAATACGGCATCAAAGACGAGAACGTCTACTCCTACGACAACCTAGAAACCATCGCCGATAACCCCGACATCGACGTTGTGTACGTGATTACGCCCACGGCCACGCACAAAGATTTCGCCGTCCGCGCCGCCAAGGCCGGCAAGCACGTCTGGTGCGAAAAACCGATGGCGATGACGCCCGAAGACTGCCAGGCCATCATCGATGCCTGCACCGAAAATAAGGTCCGCCTCAGCATCGGCTACCGCATGTTGCACGAGCCGAACACCCAGCAATTCATCGCCCTGAGCAAGGAAAAAGCCTTCGGCGAGTTCACCGGTGCCACCTCCTACGCCGGCTACGCAGGCCAAGACCCACCCACCGATTACTGGCGCGGACAGCGCAAAATGGGCGGCGGCGCACTCTACGACATGGGCGTCTATACCGTCAACGGCCTCCGCTACGGCACCCAGATGGCACCCGTCGCGGTCCTGAAAGCCATGCAAGACCGCCCCACCGAGGTAGACGTAACCACCGAATACACCCTCGAATACGCCAACGGCATGACCGCTACCGCCAAAACGAGCGTAGTGACGAACTACAACCTCCTCAAAATCGAAGCCGAAAACGGCTGGCACCAGATGGACCCTATGCAACCCTACGGCGGCGTGCAGGGCATCACCAGCGCGGGCACCGTCCTCGGACCGCCCATCGAAGGCAAGCAGCAAACCCTGCAAATGGACGACGACGCGCTCGCCATCCTGAACAACACCCCAATGATGGCCCCCGGCGAAATGGGCAAGGCGGATGTTCGCGTCATCCGAGCGATCATTGAGAGCGCGGAGACCGGAAAAAAAGTCTTAATCTAACTGGTTTGAGTGCCTCTGGTGCGATGTCATAAATCGCGCCAGAGGCGTTCCAATCTAACTGGGTTGAGCGCCTCCGGCGCGATCTTATTAAGTTGCGCCAAAGGCACTCAACCCAACCAATATAATCGGGCCGGAGGCCCTCCATCCAGTTTCAAACTACGCTATGCGCTACTTCTTCCTTTTCACTTTCCTCCTTTTCTCCCTTACTTCCTCCGCCCAGTTGGAATGGGTTCCGCAGCACCCCGGCACCATCACGTACACCCTCGATTTGGCCAACGTGCAGCAGCACGAACTGCGCATCACCGTCGATTTCCCCGCCGTTGGGCCGGGCATCTTCAAGGTGAAAATGCCGCAGAGTAGCCCTGGGCGTTACGCCCAGCACAACTTCGCGAAGAACGTCTATGATTTACGGGCATTTGGCGCGAACGGAGCAGCAGTGGACGTTTACCAGCAAGGTATCGCCGAGTGGGCCGTTGCGGGCCACGGCGGAGCCGTGAAGCTGGAGTACACCCTCTTCGCCAACGGCGGAGACGGCACCTACTCCGGCATCGACGACCGGAAGCTCCACCTCAATATGCCCGCCAGCTTCCTCTACGGCGAAGTCCTCAACGACCGCCCCGTGATGCTAAAAATCAAGGACGGACAGCGCTCCGACTGGACCGTAGCCACCCAGCTCGTTGAGGTCGGCAACCGCGCCTACGCCGCCCCCAACTATTACTACTTCTTCGACTCGCCAACGATGGTCGGGACGATCATGCGCGACCAGTTCGAGGTCAAAAACCCCGACGGCAAAACCCAAACCATCGAAGTAGCCATGATGCACGAGGGCACCCAAGCACAGTTTGACGACTACGTGAAGTGGACCGAAGACGTCGTCTTGGCCCAGCAAAAAGTCTACGGAGAAATCCCGGAATTCGACTACGGCAAGTACACCTTCCTCTGCGCCTACAACCCCTGGATCGGGGGCGACGGCATGGAGCACCGCAACTCCACCATCTGCTCCGCCTCCGTAGGCCTAGAAGACTACGCCGACCGCCTGATCGGGACCGTCAGCCACGAGTTTTTCCACTGCTGGAACGTAGAGCGCATCCGGCCCGCCAGCCTCGAACCCTTCTCCTTTGACCACGCCAACATGAGCGGAGAGCTGTGGTTTGCGGAAGGCTTCACGTCTTACTACGACGACCTTAGCCTCGTCCGCGCTGGCATCCTCAGTCCGGAAGACTACGCTAAAGACCTGACTGGCCAGCTCAACTACGTCCTCCTGCGCCCCGGCCGAGACCACCGCAACGCCATCGAGATGAGCCAGCAAGCGCCCTTCGTAGATGCCGCCACCGCCAACGACCCCGACAACTTCGGCAACACCTTCGTGAGCTACTACCCCTACGGCGCAACCATCGGCCTCGCCCTAGACCTCACCCTCCGTGAGCGCGGCCACACCCTCGACGAAGTGATGCAACTGATCTGGCAACGCTACGGCAAAACGGAAATCCCCTACCACATCCGCGATCTCCAGCTCGCCCTCGGCGAGGTAGTCGGTGATCAGGCTTGGGCCAAAGACTGGTTTGCCAACTACGTCTACAAAAGCGATCTGCCCAACCTCGGCGCACTGCTCGACAACTACGGCTTCATGCTAGAACCCGCCCAAGACACCGTCAGCTTCATGGGTCTCCGCCTCCGAGAAACCGACGGAACCCTGACGGTTCGCGGCACGATTGCTGAAAACTCTCCGCTCTACGCTGCGGGCCTAGACCAAGGCAGCACCATCACCAACCTGAACGGCCAAGCCATCACCACCCAAGCTTCTTGGGATGCGGCCGTTGGCGGTTTGGAAGCGGGTAAGGCATATGAAATTGGCTTCACGCAACTCGGCCAAGAGAAAACGGGGCGGTTTACGGCTTCGGTTAGCCCGCAGATGAATATCCGGTTTGAGGAGGGCAAGCGGAAGACGAAGAAGGCGCGGGAGGAGTGGTTGTGGGTTGAGGAGTGATTTCATTCTTTGTCTTACAGCATATTGGTATTTGGTGACAACATAAATACAGAAGACTTCCCCAAAGATGTGATCCTCGTAAAAGTAAGAGGACCACAAACGAGCTATTCCACAAAACTGATCAAACTATAATGGCTAAACCATTGATAAGAAAAATAAGCGGAGTAATCTGTTCTTTACTCATTTTCCAATTATTACTTCCTGCTCAAGCTTGTCTCAATCAACGGATTGACGTACTAGAAGAAAGGGAGGGCTATATATCCGAGCCGCACTACTTCCAATCCACCACTGATGGTAACTTTATACTAGTTACCAACACAAGGTTAGTTGATAGGGCGGGGCGAGTACACTTATTTGACCGAGACCTAAATGTATTGAACACTCAGGCATACCCGATAGAATGGGACGGCCTAATAGTTGATTTACAACCTCGTGCCTCGGGGGGCTATCTAGGCGTAATCAATACCCCAACTATTCATAATGCCTTCAGTACGTACAGCATTTTTCTCATGGAAGACGCTTCGTCTCCTGAGAACAACATCATCTATACTAGCAACCCAGAGGAGGCAAGAAGAGAAGTTAGTAATATCCTATCTGTAGAAGACTCCATTCTATTTATTTCGGGTACCAAGTATGGAGAGTGGGGGGTTACAGCAGATTCATCTTTCTTAGAAAAACGGGTAAACAACGAAACGGTTTGGCAGCATACACGTCGTGGTGGCTTTTTACTGGGGCTAGACGGGGATGCGGACAGCCTTAACTTATTAGTAGCGCGCGACACCTCTGTAGAAGTAATAACGATAGCTGGCGAAACCGGAGACATTAGTAGCACTTACCTTGCAAGTTTGAATGGCCATCGTTTTCCACCTTTGATCTTCCGGGACCTTGAGACCAATACTACCTATTTAGCCAAGTTTACAGAAACTTACGAGATCTCTTCCTTCAGTCCTTCCGGAGCGAACTGGACCTACCATAAAGAGCAAACCTTAACCACTTCGTCGATAGATAGAATACTTGATGTGGAATTCGATAGCGAGGGCTTCATTTACCTAAATGGTATATTTTATAATGAGGAAAATGCTTCAGGTATTCTTCTCACGAAATTATCCCCAGAAGGGGAACTGATTTGGGAAAAGCGGTACGATAATGAGGGAGAGCTTTCAGCCTCAGCCTCTCGTTCGGTGATAGATGGTGAAATTATATACCTATCAGCTCTAAAGCCAAATCAAGCAGGAGCTTGGAACCAGTTCGTGCTGGCTTTCTCCTTAGAAGACGGGCAATTGCTCAAAGAGTGCTCCTTGATTGAACAGGACGATCATCGGTTTTCAACGAAAGGCATATCGGTTTTTGAAGGAATGGTGTACACCTTCGGGGCATACAGTGACCGGACTACCCCCGTACTCTCCCTTCGGACATTTGATTTTTCTGATTTAACCTCCGCAGAAGACGTGCCCTCCTCCTTTACCGCTAGCAACATCAAAGTGTACCCAAATCCGTCTGATTCTAGGGGGCAGCTGTCCGTAGAACTTCCCCTGCCCCACCAACTGGCTCAAATTCGGGTAGTAGGCGTCAAAGGAGAAGAAGTGGCGTTGTATCCGCTGTCTGCCAACCAGTCAACGCTGCGTATTTCGGGCCTAACTACTGGTACTTATGTACTGCTGGCAAATGACAAGGCAGGGAAGATTGTCGCTAGGCAGCGTGTGGTTGTGCAGTAGCGACTAGTCCCTTAGCCCGTTCGCCGGGCTCATCAAGTACAAGGATGCCGCCACTAATGGCTAGGCTATCTCCCTACGAAAGGTCATCAAAATGCCGGTGGTTGCGCCGTAGCCCGTCCAGCTGTTTGCAACGGCGGTATAGGTGACCAGCTCCCAGCCTTTAGCTGCGGAATCGTTGATTAGTTTGTCCATTTTCTTGCGCTTCTCTCCGTTCTTGGCGTTGCTTTCAAACAGGAGGGTGCTGTATTCGTAGTTGATCATGGCTTGTCGGTTTTGGGCAAAATATGGGTGAATACTTTCCCTCAAGATTCATTTCGACTTATTCAAGGCGGGAGGCGACGAATGGGGTTTGGGGGCGCGGGCGCAGGTGCAATGGAGGTTAAATACATCGGTACAAACCAGAAAAAGATACCTATCTTAAGGCCATGCAAACCCCTAAATTCAATAACCGCTACCGTATCGCCTCCGCCCGAGCGGAATGGTGGGACTACGGCAAAGATGCCGCCTACTTCATCACCATCTGTACCCGAGACCGCGCGCATTTTTTCGGCGAAATCCGAGACGGTAAAATGCACCTCTCCCCCATCGGCGCGGTAGCGGACGTGATCTGGCACCAAATCCCACAACACTTCCCCGATTGGGAATTGGATGAATTTGTGGTGATGCCTAACCACATTCATGGGGTGCTGATCAAAAACTCGGAGGCCAAAAAATCCAATTCGGCTCCTCCTAATGATCCGGCAGGGCATGATTCTACCGTACAGACAGGGCATGATTCTCCTACCGTACAGACAGGGCATGCCCTGTCTCTGCCCCCGGACATGCCCGCCATCCCCGTGGCACCATCTACCCCCGCGAACTACATTCGCCCAGACGGCCCTCACCCACGGCTCCGCAATCCTGGGAAAAACACGCTCTCCACCGTGATCGGCTCCTTCAAATCTGCCGTAACGCGCAACGTACGCCGGATGGGATTCGATTTTGGCTGGCAATCCCGCTTTCACGACCACATTATTCGGGACGCTGGCGAATTCAACCGCATCACTACCTACATCGCCAATAACGTGGCTAAATGGGATGCTGATAAATTTAATGGCTAGCTCGCAATTCCCTTGCCATCTAACAAACATTGCACCCGCGTCCGCGCCCAAATTATTACCTTTGCGCCCTAATTAATTTCGCCCCATGACTTCCGCTCAAATCCGCCAGGCTTACCTAGATTTCTTCCGCTCCAAGGACCACAAAATCGTGCCCTCCGCACCGATCGTGAACAAGGACGACCCCAGCCTGATGTTTACCAACGCGGGCATGAACCAGTTCAAGGATTACTTCCTAGGCGATAAAACGCCAGACCGCCGCCGAATAGCTGATACCCAGAAGTGTATGCGCGTATCTGGCAAGCACAACGACCTCGAAGACGTGGGCCGAGACGGAACCCACCATACCATGTTCGAGATGCTCGGCAACTGGAGCATCGGCGACTATTTCAAGGAAGAAGCCATCGCCTGGAGCTACGAGTTCCTTACCGAAAAAATGGGCGTAGACCCCGAACGCATCTACGCCACCGTATTCGAAGGCGCACCAGACGAGGGCGTCCCGCGCGACGACGAAGCCGACGGCTTCTGGCAAAAAGTCCTCCCCAAAGAACGCATCCTTGAAGGCGATAAAAAGGACAACTTCTGGGAAATGGGCGAAACCGGCCCCTGCGGGCCCTGTACCGAAATCCATTTCGACATGCGCTCCGACGAGGAGCGCGCCAAAGTTGACGGCGCCAGCCTCGTGAACGTCGACGACTCCGGCGTGGTCGAAATCTGGAACAACGTCTTCATCCAGTTCAACCGCAAAGCCGACGGCAGCCTCGAAAACCTGCCCGAGCAACACGTTGATACCGGCATGGGCTTCGAGCGCCTCTGCATGGTGATGCAAAACAAAGAAGCTACCTACGATACCGACGTCTTCACCCCAATCCTCGCCGAAATCGAACGCCTAACCGGCAAAACCTACGGCGGCTCCTACGCCCCCGACGCGAAGGCAGATATGGCCATGCGCGTGATCGCCGATCACCTCCGCGCCGTTGCGTTTACGATTGCTGATGGGCAGTTGCCCGGCTCCGGTGGCGCGGGCTACGTCGTGCGCCGCATCCTCCGCCGCGCCGTCCGCTACGCCTATTCTTTCCTAGACCAGAAAGCACCCTTCATCAACAAACTGATGGCCGTCCTCGTCCGCGAAATGGGCGACGCCTTCCCCGAGCTGAAGCAGCAGGAGCAGCAGATCAAGCGGATCATTGAGAGTGAGGAGAAGTCGTTTTTGAATACCTTGGAGACGGGGCTTACTCGTTTTGCTAATTTGTCCCCCCTCAGTCCCCCCGAGGGTGGGAAGCCCGTCGTTGGAGGGCAAGATGCTTTTGAGCTCTACGATACTTTCGGTTTCCCCATCGACCTTACCCGCCTCCTTGCCGAAGAGCAAGGAATGGAGGTAGACGAAGACGGCTTCAACGCCGCCCTCGCCGAGCAAAAAGCCCGCTCCCGCAAAGACGCCGCCAAAGAAGTAGGTGACTGGACGGTCCTCTCCGATGAAGACAGCGTCTTCATCGGCTACGATTACCTCTCGGATGCTGGCGCGAAGATCACGAAGTACCGCACCGTGAAGGTGAAAGACAAACCGCAGTACCACATCGTACTGGACCGCACGCCTTTCTACGGCGAAAGCGGCGGCCAAGCCGGAGACACCGGTTTACTGACCGTCGGCGGGCAGAAGATCTCCGTCCTCGACACCATCAAGGAGAACGATTTGACGGTACACATCGTCAAAAAACTGCCCGACAATCCGGATGCCGACGTCATCGCGCAAGTCCGCGAAGACGAGCGCCAAGCGACCAGCCAGAACCACACGGCGGCGCACCTCATCCACGCTGCCTTGCACGAAGTGCTAGGGGCGCACGCCATCCAGAAAGGCCAAGACGTCCGCGCCAAGCGGATGCGTTTCGACTTTAGCCACTACGAAGCGATGACCGCCGAGCAGGTACAGCAGGTGGAGACGCTCGTCAACGAGAAAATCCGCCAGAACATTCCGCTGCTAGAGCAGCGGGACGTACCGATTGCCGAGGCCCGCAACTCGGGCGCGATGATGCTCTTCGGCGAGAAATACGGCGATGCGGTGCGCATCATCACCTTCGACCCCGATTTCAGCTCTGAGCTTTGCGGCGGCACCCACGTGAAGCACACCGGCGAGCTTGGCTTGTGCAAGATCACCGCCGAAGGCGGTGTTGCGGCGGGTGTTCGCCGCATCGAGGCGGTTACCGGCGCGGGGGCGATCGCTTACGTCGATGAGCGTCTGGCAACCCTCGCCGAAATTCGCAGCTTGGTGAAAGGCTCTAGCAATCCCGTAAAATCTGTTTCAGATTTGCAGGACGAGAACCGCGCCCTGAAGAAAGAATTGGAGAAGATGCAAGCCGCTGCGGCAGGCAACATCAAGGGCGATTTGGAGCAAGCCTTCGAGACCGTGAACGGCGTCAACTTCTTGGCCGCCAAGGTTCCGCTGTCGGATGCGGCGGCGATCAAATCGCTGGCTTTCCAGCTTACGGGCGAGAACGAGAACAGCTTCGTCCTCCTCGGCTCTGAGGCCGACGGCAAGGCATTACTGACGCTGGCCCTCTCCAAAGATTTGGCAGATAAAGGGGCGCTGAACGCAGGTACCATGATCCGTGGACTAGCAAAGCACATCAAGGGCGGTGGTGGCGGACAGCCATTCTTCGCAACTGCTGGGGGGAAGGACCCCGGTGGGTTGGCGGCGGCTTTGGCGGCGGCTCGGGAGGAAGTAGGTTAAGGGTTTCTGGCGCGAACGCTCTAGGGCGATCAGCGTAAAGCAAAACCCTCGTTTTTAAATTTGGTGGCTGCGGCTTATCTTGACCTAACAAAACAAGATCGCGCCGGAGGCGCTCAGCCCAGCCCAGCCCAAAATCGCGCCGGAGGCGCTCAACCCAGTAAGATGCCCGCTAAAATCCCTCACGACCCTATAACTCAAGCCCCCGTCCACATTACCTATCGCCTTTTGGGCAGCATTCCCAAATCAATAGAAGAACAGCTTAAACTAAGAAGAGATAAAGCACTTTCAGAAATGGAAGCTGAGATAATGAGATTACCGGAAGCGCACCGGGTTCAGGAACGCCACCGTCGGAAATTTCTGATTGAGGGAAAGTATGAACTTAAGTTAGAAGACGCACTTCATCAGGCCGCTGTGGACAACCCAATGTTTCTAGCGAAGGAAGGCGTATCTGAAATCATCATCAATTCTTGGCTTTTCCTGAGAGCATCGGGGCTATACATCTACGCTATCTGCGTTATGAGTAATCATGTACATTTGATTGTAAGAGCTGCGGATGGAGTGGAGGAAGTACCAATTGGCTCAATCATCGGTCGGCATAAAAGCTTTACGGCACACAAAATCAACGACTTACTCGTGCGCGGAGAACAGAGTGTATGGAATCGTATTTACTTTGATCGCCGTATTCGAACGGGGAAGTTCAATACCGTTATGTGGTATGTTCTCAATAATCCAGTCAAAGCGGGGTTGGTTAAGCATTGGAGTGATTGGGCAGGAACATACCTGAATCCTGACTTCGATGAACTGTTTCGGAATTAAGGATAGGGCTGCAAGGTGGGACTTCTTTTGTAGCAGGATCGCGCCGGAGGCGCTACCCAGCCCATCTCAAAATCGCGCCGGAGACGCTCAACCCAGCCTATAACCCATACCGCAACCCAATCCCCGCCGACCAAGCCTGGTCTTCAGTTCCCGCCCCGATGAGGCCCTGCGCGCTCAGTGTGAGGGTCATACGATCACTTATTGCCCGCTCTAGGCCTATGGAGACGGGGATGAAAACGGCAGATTTACGCTCCGTCGTGAAGCGTTCAACTATGGTTTGGGCGATACGCTCTTCGCTGAAGTCAACTTCCAGTTCGTTGCGGTAAACATGGCTTCGGGAAGTGTAGGCGATGCCTGAGCCAAGGTACAACTGATTGCCGAGCAGGTTCACAAGCCGGTAACGCAAGTTTGCACCTGCGGTCAGCGCCTTCATCTCGTTGTCCGCCGGAGCCGAAAAGGTTTGCTCCACGGGGTTGATGTCGCTGACGCCGAAGATGATGAAGTCGTTTTCGTAAAGCGTCCCCTCTCCGAAGAGGTAGTGAATAAAGGGATTGAGCTGCCAGCGGTCGCTCAACTGTACGTTCAGCCCAACCGCCACATAAGGCATTAGCTCGCTTTCGGCTACGTTGCCACTACCGGCATTGTGGCTCCGGCCTTCAATGGTGTAAACAGCCTCTTGAAAGTCGGAAAAGGTGGTGTAAGTGCCTAAGCCACCCTGAATTTCTAAGGAAAGCAAGTTACCGTTTTGAGCAAACAGCGCACTACCGAAACAAAGAATAAGGGCAAAAACGATTGACTTTTTCATGATGATGGGTTTGATATTCTCATGGGTTGATGGGGCATAGTTAGGTCTCATCAGAGTGCGAAACAAGGTTTTAGCATAGTTTAACGGCGAAGCGGTGCAATCCTAAAGGTTCTTTAAGGGGTTAGTCGATGGCCTGCTGGGTGGAGCGCCTCCGGCGCGAACCCTCTAGGGCGATCGTTGTAGAGCAAAACCCTCGTTTTTAATTTTGGTGGCTGCGGCATGTCTTGACCTAACAAAACAAGATCGCGCCGGAGGCGCTCAACCCAGCCCTGCACAAAATCGCGCCGGAGGCGCTCAGCCCAGTCCATCCCTAAAATCGCGCCGGAGGCGCTCAACCCAGTGTTGGGTAAAATCGCGTAGGCGCTCACCCCATCCGCTGCTCATAATCCCCATACCCAAACGTTCGCCGAAACGTAACCTCCCCATGCGCATCCACTATACAAATATCCGGATGCGGTACGCCGTTGAACATCGTCGTTTTTACGGTAGTGTAGTGTGTCATGTCTTCGAAGACCAGCTCGTCGCCCACACGGACGGGCTGGGCGAAGTAGTAATTGTCGAGGTAGTCTCCGGCGAGGCAGCTCATGCCACCAAGGCGGTAGGCGTAGGGGAACTCGGCTTTGCTTTCTGTGCTACCACCGATGATCTGCGGGCGATACGGCATCTCCAACGTATCGGGCATGTGGCAGGTGAAGGAGACATCTAGCATCAGCGTCCGTTGGCCATAGTTCTCGACGATATCAAGGACGTTACAACGGAGGTCGCCGGCTTGCCAGAGGTGGGCGCTACCTGGTTCGAGGATGACTTCGAGGTGAGGGTAGCGGGCGCGGAGATCGCGTAGGGTTTTGATCAATAGGTCGGTATCGTAGCTGGCCTTCGTCATGAGGTGGCCGCCGCCTAGGTTAAGCCATTCTATTTGTTCGAGGTAGTGACCGAACTGGGCCTTGACCCGCTCAATCAGGGTAACCGTGTTGGCGGCCGATGATTCGCAGAGGGTATGGACGTGGAGGCCCTTCAAACCCTTCGGCAGCTTGCTAGGGAGGTTGGGCAGGGTCTCCCCTAGCCTACCGTCTTTTGCGGCGGGGTTGTAGAGGGCTGTTTCTACCGGACTGTATTCCGGGTTGACGCGCAAGCCTACGCTTTTGCCCTTCGGTTCCCAAATACTCCGGTAGCGTTCCAGCTCTGTTAGGGAGTTGAAGGTCAGGTGGTCGGCGATGTCGGCAATCTCCTCAAACTCCTGCGGGCGGTAGACGGGGGCGTAGACGTGGGGGCGTTTGCCGAAGTGGTTTTTGATCAGCAAGGCCTCGTTGAGGCTGCTGGCCGTTGCGCCCTTCAGGTATTCCGCGACGATGGGGAAAGCGGGGTAAAAAGCGAAGGCTTTTAGGGCCAAGATGATGATTGTGCCGGAAGCACTGGCTACATCGGCTACCAGTTCAAGGTTTTGGCGGAGTTTGTCTTCGTAGAGGTTGAAGGTTGGTGCTTTGGTCATTTGGCTTGTTGTGGTCTATTGGCCTGTTATACAAAGTAACGTCATAACAGACCAATAGCCTAGTCTTATTACTCCAACGTGTGCATAACCGATTGCAGGTTTTGCTTTAAATCTAGCTCCTGCCATGTCTCCCCTCTCCCGAGGAGAGGGGCCGGGGGAGAAGGGGTACCTGCAATCGGTTATACACACTACTCCAACTCTACCAGCCGATCTTTAGCCCACTGGTTGTCAGGGTTGAGTGCTAGGCTTTGGTGGTAATTTTCAATGGCGATTATAGTGTCTCCTTCTTTAATCTGAAGGTCTGCAAGAATAGAGACCGGAAACCAAGATTCGGGAAAGGCTTCTATCGTAAGCTTCAGGATGTCCATCGCAGATTTTCGGTCTCCTGCCGTATCGAATTTTTCCGAATTGCTGATCAACTGGCTTTCTGATACAACGCCATCTAAAGTAGTCAGCTGTTCCATCGCAGCCTCCAGCCCATTGCTTTTGTAGGTTGCGACCAAACTTTCCGAATTCATCAGCTCTGCGGATTCTGCCGTAGGCCCAACGATTGCGTCCCGAATAAGCGAGCGAGCGGTCGCCCACCCCGACCGTGGGCCTCGGTTGGAAAGCGAAACAGCAATGATTCCCTTTTCTGGAAGAATATCCACTTCCCCAGCAACTCCGGGGAAACCGCCATTATGCCCATAAACAACAACATCGTTGAGCTTTCGGAGACTGAGGCCGTAACCATAACCATTTTCTTTGTCATCGTTGGTCATTGCTTTAAGCGTAGCGGGAGAAACGAGTTGGCCGTCGCGCAAGGCAAAGGCGAACTTCAGCAAATCTGCCGCTGTCGAGAATCCGCCGCCAGCTGAGCTGCCTTTCATCGTGAGGTAAGGGTTTTCTACCCAGCTTCCCGCCGAGTCTTGTTCAACGTACGCAGTCGCAATTCCAGGTACAATCGTATCACCGTGGTCCCATCCCGAATTCTTCATTCCTAAAGGCTCGAAGATGGTCTGGTGGATGTAGTCGTAGTAATCAGTACTTGTCACCTCGGCCAAGATCAGACCCAAGACGATATAGCCGGCATTACTGTAAGCGAACTGTTCTCCGGGGGCGAACCGAAGCGGTTCACCAACAAACAGCTCAAAGTAGTCCTGTAGGTTCCGAGTACTGTCCGGATCTCGAAATTCAAACTTCTGGTTAAAGTAATCGCCCAAACCGGAAGTGTGGGTCAACAAATGCTCAATCGTAACACTATCTCTTACCACAACATCAGGATATGCTGGCAAGTGCTTCCCCACAAAGTCTGTCAAAGAAAGCTTGCCTTGTTCTTCAAGTTGCAGCACCGCAACGGCCGTAAACATCTTGTTCATCGAGGCCAGGTTAAATCGGGTGTCCATTGTGTTGGGCGTGCCGGCCTTTACATCCGCCAAACCATAAGCACGCTCAAGAATAACGGAGTCGCCTTCCGCTAAAAGGAAGACACCGCTGTAAACATCTTCCTCCCCAAGCTCATCTAGCATATGCCCAAGCTCAGCAGGAGGAGTGTGAAAAGGACCGGAAGGGCTACAGGAAGTCAGCCAAGCGCAGGTACACGCAAGGCAAATAATGGTCAGAAATTTCATAGGATTTACTTTTTACAGTTTTGTGTAATCTTGTTCAACAACCGGCGAAGCTCATGCTGTTCCTCTTTCGATAAGTCAGTGGTTGCCTGTTCGCGGTTGCTTTTGATAATCGGAGCCAGACGGCCAGCTACGGACTTGCCCGTATCGGTCACTTCCAGCCGCTGACGACGGCGGTCATCAGGGTTTGGTTTTCGTTCCAGATAGCCTCGTTTTACCAACAATTGGATCATACGGGTTACCGCAGCAAAGTCCTTGAAGAGAATCTCTGCCATTTCAGCCTGTGGCATTCCCGGCGATTCGGAAACCAAGACCAAAAGCAGCACTTGGTTTATTGTCAGGTCAGCAATCTCTTGTTGGATCCGCTCCTGCGCAAAGCGCCGATAGCTCTTGATGGCCTCCTCAATGGAGTAGAAGACGGTGCCACGGAAAGAATTTAACTCCATTTTAGTTGATTTAAAAATAGTATCTATGTCAAGTAAATGCAAAAGCAATTACTTTAGTTGTGTGGTTCTCTCTTTTTTTAGTTCCTCACCTCCCCATCCACCTCTTGCAGTCCTTTACCCGCTGCCGGCTAACGATGTTTTCCAGCTCTCCTTTGGGCGAAAGCTCCAGCACGATGCGGTGGTTGAAATAGGGTTGTACCTTCTGTACGGCGTCGATGTGGACGATCTGGGCGCGGTTGATGCGGAACCAGTTTTTGGGGTCCAGC
>CALEDI010000221.1 GCA_937949535.1 uncultured Lewinella sp.
ATGGCCGGTTGGGTCGCTGGCCGCATCCGCTCTCCGAACTCCCACGGAAGCTGTTCTGCGCTGATGAAGCCAAGCTTATAGCCCGCAAATTCCAAGAGTTGAAAATGCTCATCTCCCTGATGGAAACCTACGGAAAACCAACAGGCAACCAATAAGGCAAGGGCGGCGAATAAGAGGTGCTTTTTTACCATACAACGAAGGTAGGACTTTGGAGCTAGTTGCCTTTGGTAACGCCTCGACCAGTTTTTGCCGTGTCTGTCAGTATTTGATTACACTGTACTAGTTTCAACGCATCCCGAACTTTGAGTAGTGTTTCGGGCGCTTCTTCGTTTTTGTAAAACGGGGTTATGACACAAAAAAGCGATCAGCGGGCAGCCATTCAGAACCGTTTTGCCTGAATGCTGTCCGCTGATCGCTAAAAATCTTGTCAAATACTGCCAAGCATGGTCATCTTAATCAAAAATTAGGGATGACTCATACTTAACCGTTCGTTTTAAGACTGAACAATCAACCTAGAAGGGCAGGTCATCAGACGCTTCCGCCGTAGGCTCATCCGTGGTAGACGCCTTGGGGAAGTCGTTGAAGCTCTCCGCAGCAGGAGCAGCGGCGGAAGGCGCAGCGGCTGCGCCGACGCGCTCTACGCGCCAAGCGTTGAGGTTGGTGAAGTATTTCTCCTGCCACTGGCGGCCACGGAGATCAAAGTGGACTTTGATTTCGTCGCCTTCGTTGTACTCATCGATCAGGGCCGTACGGTCTTGCGTGGTCTGGAACTTAACGAAATTATCGTACTGCCCGCCGTCGTTGGCTTTGATCACGAAGTCGCGTACACGGAAGGATTCACCCTTGGTTTCGGTCTCGTATTTTTTGACGAGGGTTCCGGTGATTTCGTAAGACATATTTGCTGTTGTTTTTTGTTGTGGTTTAGATTTGCGAAAGTACGGGATTTGTTTGGAAATGGGTAGTTTTTGGGAGGATATCTCTCGGCTGGGCGTGCCTCCGGACTTCGTCCGGGGATATCCGAGGGGTAATCGCTACGCGATAGCTCGCGTCGGAGGTGTTACTTGGCTACCGCATAGGGCAGGGCAGGGGAGTGATACAGTAGTGCACGGGAGAGGGTTAGCCCTTCGGCCCTTCCCCTCCGGTGGCTTCGCAAGCTCCGGCGCAGTTGCCGTACAGGTTCAGGGAGTGCGACGTAACCTCAAAATTCAGGATTTCGCCCATCATATTTTTGATCTGCTGTACGCGGGGGTCGCAGAATTCGAGCACTTTTCCGCAATCGTTACAGATCAGGTGGTCGTGCTGTTTGTAGCCGTAGCTTTTCTCGTACTGGGCCAGATTTTTACCGAATTGGTGCTTCTTCACGAGGTCGCAGTTCACGAGGAGCTCCAGCGTATTATAAACCGTTGCGCGGGAGACGCGGTAGTTGTTGGTCTTCATGTGGATGTACAACGACTCGGCGTCGAAGTGATCGCTGCGGCTATAGATTTCTTCCAGAATGGCGTAGCGTTCGGGCGTACGACGGGCTTTACGTTCCTTTAGGTGGGCGCTGAAGATGTCCTTGATGGTCTGGATGTCGGCGGTGGGGTTCGTCTGCATATTGTTCTAGTTGCAGGTTGTGGAGGCTGTAGGCTGCAAGTTGCAAGTTGCAGGTTGCCCACACATTTCTGACGGGAACCTATAACCTGCAACCTGCAACTTGCAACTTGCAACCTGTATCACTCTTCTACCCTAGAAACGGTTGAGACGTGCTCTAAGTTTTTCAAGCTTTGAATAGCGAGGTAGAGCTGGTCGGTATTCTTCACGAGTAGGCTCACATTGGCCTCGAAGTAGCCATCGTTACCGCTGATGTTGAAGCTACGAATGCTGAGGTCCATCTCGGTAATTTCGTGGGTGATGCGCTCAATCACGCCCGTTCCGCTGTCGGTTCCGGTCATGCGGAGGTTCGCAACGAATGAGCTTTCGGAGGTGCTCACCCATTCGGCCTTCATGATGCGGTAGCCGTAGTTGGCCATCAGGTTTTGGGCGTTGGGGCATTTGCTGCGGTGGATCTTCAAACCAGCGTTGGCGGTTAGGTAAGCAAACACCTGGTCGCCCTGTACGGGGTTGCAGCAAGTTGCCATTGAGTATTCAAACTGGTCTCCCGGCTGGCCATTGATGAGCAGGCGAGAGTGGCCTTTTTCTTTATTGGCGGGGTTGCGCTTGCGCCCACCGGGCTCGAAGGTCGATTCGGGAGGTAACTCCACGGCCTTGGCGACCAGCCTACCGTTCTCAACGATGAAGGGAGCAAGTGTCTGCGCCACCGTCATGGTCTCCTGCGCAATGTTGAAGAATAGGTCGATATGGCTACCGTTGGTGTGCTGCTGGGAAAGCTGTTCTACGGCGGCCGTGCTGTCTTTGATGCGCAGGTTTTTCAGCTTGCGAAGCAGGGCCTCTTTGCCGAGTTCGCCTTTTTCCTTTCTGTCCGCCTTCATCGCTTGACGAATCTTCGACTTCGCCTTGCCGGTAGTGACCAACTTTAGCCAGCCTTCGTTCGGTTTCTGGCTGTTGTTCGTGATGACCTTCAGCCGGTCTCCGTTCTTGAGTTTGTAGCTCAAGGGAACGATACGCTCATCAACGATTACGCTCTGACAGTGATAGCCTACTTCGGTATGGACGCTGAAGGCAAAGTCTAGCGCGGTAGCTCCTTTGGGCAAAGACTTCATGTCTCCGCCGGGCGTCCAAACGAAGACTTCTTCGTTGAAGAAGGCGTTGTCTCGGAAATCCCCCAAAAATTGGACGGTATCGGAGTTTGGGTCATCGAGGATGTCGCGCACCGAGTCAAACCACTGCTCATAGATGTCTGGTTGGTTGCTCACGCCTTTATACTTCCAGTGGGCGGCGAAGCCGCGCTCGGCGATCTCGTTCATCCGTTCGCTCCGAATCTGGACTTCAACGAAGCGGGCATCTGGGCCCGCCACCGTACAGTGCAGGCTCTCGTAACCGTTAGACTTAGGTATCGTTACCCAGTCTTTGAGGCGTTCGGGCACTGCTTGGTAGTTATCAGTCACTACGCTGTAAGCCGACCAACAGGCGATTTTTTCTTTGTTCTTCGGGATGTCCATCAGGATGCGGACCGCGAAGAGGTCGTAGATTTGCTCGAAGGGGACCTGCTTTTTCTTGATCTTATTGTAGATGCTGTAGATCGACTTTGGCCTGCCGTAGACGCGGTAAGGGTAGCCAAGTTCATCGAGCCCTTCTAGTAATGGCGCGATGAAGCGCTCAATGTAGTCTTCGCGGGAGGCCTTGGTTTCTTGAAGTTTGCGGGCTACCGCGTTGTACTCTTCGCGCTCCAGCACCTTCATACAGAGGTCTAGGAACTCGGAGCGAAAGTTGTAGAGGCCGAGCCGGTGGGCCAGCGGCGCATAGATGTAGCTCGTTTCGGCGGCGATCTTGAACTGCTTGTGCTCGGGCATGCTCTTGATCGTCCGCATATTGTGCAGGCGGTCGGCCATCTTGATGAGCACGATCCGTACATCAACGATCAGGGTGCTGAGCACCTTCTTGAAGTTGGCGGCCTGTTGGCTTTCGTTGTTGTACGCACTGTCTAGTTTCGTCAGGCCGCCAACCATTTGCGCGATGCGGTTGCCGAATTCAGCCTTTATGTCATCTTGTGTTACGGGGGTGTCTTCTACTACATCATGGAGTAGCGCGGCACAGATGGCGGTAGGGCCGAGGCCGATTTCTTCGGCGCAGATGCGGGCCACCGCAATGGGATGGTAGATGTAGGGCTCGCCAGATTTTCGGCGTTGGTAGCGGTGGCTGTAGTTGGCCAACTCCATGGCGCGGCCCATCTGCTCAAGGTCAGCTTCGCCAGCGGGCTTGTGTAGGCATTCAAGCATTTCTTCGTAGGCCTTACGGATGCCGGCTTGCTCTTCAACGGTGGTTTCCAGTACTTCTGCCATTTGGGGCTTTTTTAGGGAGGGTGAATGTAGGCAAATAGTCTTGTAGTCAGATAGTCAAACAGTCAAGTAGTCAAAAAGTCAGATAGTAGCGCTACCGTAAGGATTTGCTCGCTGCACTCGTGAACGGGCTGCTATTTTTTTCAAGAATAGTATAAAACAATACCGCTAAAACTTGACCCCTCGCCAGATGTAGCCGATTTTGACGACGCAAAGGCGAGGCCGCAGGTGCAAAGAGAGGTTCATGGCTTAGTTAGCGATTTCTTAAAACGCTCCTTGCACCTGCGATCGCGCTTGACTATTCACAAACCGCAATCCAGTATCCAGCCCATGGCCATAGTCTTTCATGATCGTTTCGACGGAGTTGAGGTAAGTGCCCGAAGCGAGCAATTTTTCGGGAGCCAGTTGGGTAATGTCTAGGTCTTGCGGCGGGTTTTCTAAGAAGTCGGCCTGCTCGTTGTAGATGAGGTGTCCGCGGTCTACGATACTCCTCAGTACGGGGTCGGAGCGGTAGTAGTAGCTGCCTGCTACATCTGCCCAGGTTCGTTCAAAGCGCATTTCACGCGGCCAGGTGCGCAACACGAGTACCTTGCGTGCGCCTTGCTCGTAGGCCCACTGCGCGGGCAATGGGTCGCTACAGCCACCATCTATATAGGTATTGCCTTCAAAGTTGTGTCGCCCTTTAGTGAAAAATGGAATTGCCGACGAGGCGACGATGGCGTCGAGCCAGTTGTGGCGGTTAGGCTTGAGGTAGGCTGCGCGGCCGGTCATTTCCTCCGTTGCAACGAAGTTGACGGGGTAACGGAGGCTGACTTTCATGGCCGCCAAGAGGTCGAAAACGATCCGATCACGGGCTACCGCCGCAATGACGTCTAGGTCCATAAACCCCTGCTGGGAGAAAGTACGGCTAAAGGCTGTAAAGTTTGGATCTTGTGCTAAATGAAGTAGTGCTTCCAAACCAACACGGTACTGCCCACTCAAGAAATAAGACATAGCAATAGAGCCTCCCGAAATACCGATGTAGCGGTTGAAGGGGTGGTGACCCGTCACCTGGAAAGCATCCAGAATCCCCGTGGTGAAGGCAGACTTGAAGCCGCCGCCTTCTACGATCAGGGTGGTTTGGTTTGTGCCTTTAGCGTCTATCATTGGAATAGCAAAATTACGATAGTTTACTTGTTCTTGGTAGCAAATTTAGGCCTCCTGCCTACAAGCACATCGTTCCAAGCTTTAATTATTAGGTACTTTACGCCATCAACTAACCGACCATTTCCAATGAAAGCCATCGTCTGCCACAACTACGGCCCGCCCTCTACGCTCTCCCTCGAAGAAGTACCCGTTCCCGAGCCGGGGCCAAAGGAGGTTCGCGTTCGCCTAAAAGCCTGCGGTGTCAACTTCCCCGATACGCTCATCATTCAGGGCAAATACCAGTTCAAGCCTGAGCTGCCGTTTACCCCGGGTAGCGACATTGCTGGCGTCATTGACGCAGTAGGGGAGGGCGTACGCGGCCACCAAGTTGGAGACGAAGTCTTCGGCTTCGTACAAACCGGCGGTTTCGCCCAGCAAGTGATCGCTCCGGCCCGCAACGTATTCCCCAAACCACCGGGAATGGACGACGCCGTGGCGGCCAGCTTCCTGATGGCCTACGGCACGAGCTACCACGCCCTCAAAGACCGTGCTGCGCTCAAAGCAGGAGAAACACTGGTCGTACTCGGCGCCTCCGGCGGCGTCGGCCTAGCGGCCGTCGAGCTGGGCAAATTGATGGGCGCACGGGTCATCGCCTGTGCTTCCACACCGGAAAAACTTGAGCTTTGCCGAGAATACGGTGCCGATGAAACCATCAACTACGCCACCGAAGACCTCAAGGCCCGCATCAAAGAACTGGTCGGTAAAGACGGTGCCGACGTCATCTACGACCCTGTTGGCGGAGACTACTCCGAAGCCGCACTACGGACGATGGGCTGGAACGGCCGTTACTTAGTAGTCGGCTTCGCAGCGGGGGATATTCCCAAAATTCCCCTCAACTTGATGTTGCTCAAAAGCTGCCAAGTAGTTGGGGTCTTCTGGGGCGCGTTTGCGATGAAGTTCCCCAACGACAACGTCGGGAACACCACGCAACTCATGCAGTGGCACGCTGAGGGCAAACTAAAACCCCACCTACACGCGGTCTACCCCTTAACCGAGGCCGCCTCCGCGCTGGAGGAAATGATGGGGCGTAGGGTACGCGGCAAGGTTGTGATTGATTGTGATTGATTGGTCTGGCCCATTAGGTGCAAAAAACAAGCCTCCGCCCAAATTAATGGACGGAGGCTTATTTCTAAAATAAAGTGCGAATCCGAAGAGCCGCGTCTTTATCACTGGTCGATGTTCAGTACGCGGAACTCAGTACGACGGTTAACAGCGTGCTCTGCTTCGGAGCAGTTTACGCCGTCAGCGCAACGGTTCTTCAACTGGCTCTCGCCGTAACCACGGGTTACGAGACGGCCACGGTTGATACCACGGCTTACGAGGTAGTCAGCTACACCCTTAGAGCGACGCTCAGAAAGTGCTTGGTTACCACCTGCAGAACCTACAGAAGAGGTGTGAGAGTTGATCTGGATACGAATGTTTGGACGCTCACGAAGGAGGCTCAAAAGGCGATCGTCAACAACACGACGAGCATCAGCGTTGAGGGAAGAGCTACCGCTAGAGTAGTTGATCGGGAGAACGTTGTAGCTAGTAAGCTCACAGTCGATCTCTTCGTAGCTGCTAAGGCCACCCTTAGAAGTCATTACTTCCTTAGTGATCTCAGTGTACTGAGCAGGAACAGTTTCGGTGCGTACAGAAGCAGGCACGTCAACAACACGCTTAGTGATGTTGTCGTAAACTGGGTCAACGTCGATAGTACGAACCTCAGCAGCGCTAGCAATTACCTCTTTAGTGTAGGTAGAAGTCTGGCCGGGAACAGGGTTGGTGCTAGAAGTTGCGTCAGTTGCGAGACGCTGAACGGGTACGGTACGGTACTCAGCTTCGTAAGTACGGTAACATAGTACCTGACAGTCGTTAGGATCGTCAGACTCACAGCCCTCGTAAGCAGTAGTTTCCCACTGGCTCAACTCTGGCTTAACAAGTACGCGCTCGGTAGCGTCAGTGAAAGACGCTCCACGAATGCTCAAAGACTGAGAAGGAGTCTGAGACTCGTAAGACATGGTCTCGGTGCGGAATGTAGCGGGAATGAATTCGTAACGCTTGTAGCCTTCCTTAACCAGTACACGCTCCGTTACCGTCTTGTAAGTAGCAGGAACTACAGAAAGGCGCTTGTAAGCAGGAGTGGTTTGGATACGAACGGTCTCCGTCTGGTATACGTCTGGAGTTACACAACGAACGTAACACTTGTTAGGGTCCGGGTTGGAAGGAAGCTGCTGGGCCTGCGCGGAGAAAGCGGAGAGTACCAGAGCAACCATAAGAGAAATAGAAAGTCTCATAAAGGTAAAATTGATGATTAAATTTAGAGTAGTTGTTATTTAGTGATGACTAATAACCTAGTTGTATCCAACTAAATTACAGTTATTTAACGAAGATCAAGGATGAATTTCAAACAGTGAAATAAGCACTTTGGGCTACGCATTTTGTGTAAAGTGCCGCAAAGATGGGGCTAACCAGCACATTTCACAAGCAATTTGACGGCAAAGAATCTTTTTAGTCACAGGCTGGGACAACTTTTTTCCAAAAAAAAGAGGACGAATCTGTTTTCTAAGGTGCTTGGTTACTGTTTACTGGTGCTAATTGGGCTCACTAACCTACTTTCACGTGCCAAGAAAACCTACTGAACCCTAACCATCATTAATACCTTTACCAATTATGCGAAGACTGATATGCCTGATTGTACTCCCTTTTCTATTGCTGGCCTGTACGCCAGACCAAGCAGAGGGTACCGCCGATGGTGCTCCTTTCTATGATTTGCGCGGGTTCATCTCCGCAGAAACGGAAAGGCTCACCACCTCCAAAACGAGAGTAGAGAAAACCATCAACCTGAACGGAAAGACCGAAACAAAACAGATTGAGAACATAAACTTCGAGAATGACCTTCGGCTGTTCCGAGAAGCAGACATCAACAAGCCCGCTTGGTTTGATAAGTATGAAACCAAAGAACAGGTA
>CALEDI010000222.1 GCA_937949535.1 uncultured Lewinella sp.
GGTTCTTGTTTTCGTTGATTCATTGACAATGCTCCAGTATTTTTTGTAGAACTCGAATGCTCCTCTATAGTCACCTACTTTTTCAGCTTGTTAGATCTGACTTGGTAGTAATACCTCATGATATCGTTCTGTTTAATAGAGTCAGCAATGGCAAAAGCCTTTTCTAAGTATACGAAGGCCCTTTCTTTTTGGTTCATTCCGTTCAATACCCGATGCATGGTGGCATTGAGACGAGCTGTTCTAGAAGAGATTTCCCCACTGTATTGACGTAGCCCTTCGTTGAGTACAGTAAGGGCACTTTCGTACTTCTTGTCATCACAATAATAATTGGCTAAGTTGGAAGTGAGAACTTCGTCTAAATTTGGGATTTGTGGATTGTCAAACGCTATTGCTTGGGCTTTTTTGATGAGCGCAAGTGCTTCTTGTTTGTTCCCGCTCTTTTTGGCCAGAAGAGCCTGGTTATTAATTATCGATACATGTACAGCAGGGTCTTCTTGTGATTTTGCTAGCGTAATTGCTCTTTCGAGGGTGATCCTTTCCATTAGGGAATCCCCTAGCCTAGAGTAAGCCGATGAAATACCAATCATGGCCCAAGTCATCATCAGAGAATCTTTGGCAAGCTCTGCTGTACGGAAGCTCTCTTGGTCGTTGCGCAGCATTTCAGAATTGTTTCCGCTGCTAAAGTTCATTATTGCAGAAACGTAGTGGGCCCTTGAAGCATTGGCAAAGTCTTCTTTTTCCTTAAAGTGGGCTGCGACCGCATTGGCGTAATAGATTAAGTTGTGGCGATTGCCAAAGTAGGGCTTCCAGTTTTCCTTTACTTTGTACCATCTTGTAAGCGTTTTTTTGCCAGGTGTAGAGGTGAGTATTGGATATATACGGTCAACTAACGAGTCAATAATCATGGTGTCCTGAATCCCATATTTTGAGCTCGTTTCAGGTGCTACGGAGGCAGTACTCGAATTTTTGTTTTCTATTATACTATTCTCGCAAGAAGAAAATCCGAAGAGGATAATTAGTGCAACAAAGGTTGTGTAAAAGCTTGATGGAGAGACGGAAGAGTTCATCACTTTATTAAGATGATTCGAATATGAAGAGATTTTAATGTTTGCAAGCTACTAATATTTGTAAACTGTACAAAAAAACACCATACTACGCCCTTCTTACTTTTGGACGACTACGTTAGAAACTCCAATCCCGTTTCCAAAGGTCGATGAGGTCAAAACTGACCTTGAAAGACGTATTGGCCCGCCCATTATTGTCGTCGCCCAACACGGCGTAAGTTCCGATCCGCAGCCGGCGCCGTGCGCCAACCTTGAACACGCGCTCGAGGCCAACAAAGACTTCCTGATAACGGAATTTTTCGGACGGGAGCCACAGCGCGCCCATCCCCGCAATCGTTTTGATGCGTGTTTTTTTCAGCAACGGGATGTTATTGATGATGGCCCCGTTGAAATGATGGATGTGGTGAAACTCGAAGAACAAATCGGTAGTGGTAAGCGAGGTGTCCAACGAGTTGAAGGTGCTCGTTGGGTCAGACAGCAAGATGGGGTCCGACTGCCGGAAGCGTTTGATGTCGATGAAGCGGAGGTCTTCGGTATTGATGAATTTGCCTGCCTTGAGGCTGTAGTTCGAGTTGCCAAGTACCCCAAAGCGAAGGTTTTGCTCTACGGAAGCCTGGAGATAGTCGAAGTCGATGTCGCTAGAAAGTGGTCCGCTCCAGCCTTTACGGTGGGTGATGGTGAAGGTTGGCCACTTGCTGCCGAGGCGTATTTTCCGGTCGGGCTCGCGCATGTACTTGAGCCCGGGCGTGTAGGAGAGTTGTGTTAGGGTAATCAAGGCTTCGTAGGCTTCAAAGTCTTGCGGCTCTTCTTCGTCTTCCACCAAGCCGCTAAACAATTGGCTGGTTTTGAAGCCCGTGATGGGCTTGAACCGCGTATAGTCTGCCCGAACGTTGAACAATAGACCGTTTAAAACTTCAATCTGGTGGCCGCCCCTGATGGATTCTTTAAGGACGTAATTGGACGGCCTCAACTGGTTCAGGAAAGCATCGTTGGGGAAGATAGACTCGAAGCTGCGGCCACCGCTAATGGAAAAATCGGCCAAACGAAAGGCGTCATACCGGTGCCAAGCACTGAAATTGCCCGTAACGTTTTGGTTGAGGAAGCCGTAGCCCAAAGAGCCGGAGACGTTCATCATTTTACCGTTTTCGTACCTGCGGTTGTAGCTCACGTAAGGGTTGATCTCCCAGCCCCCAACTACAGAATACCCAATCAGTTCTGGTAGTGAGCCTACGTAAAGATGGCTCTTCTTTTTGTTGTTCCGAAAGCCGACGCCATCCCAGAAAACCTCCAACAGTGTTACCTTATTGTAGCGGTCTTGGATGCTGTCTTGGTAGGCGTCGCTCGTCACGACGGCTTTGATGCTGTCCCGAAGATGAATCACTTTGGCTTCTTTCTCGGTCAGTTCTACCGTCCGTCCGGCGGCCCAGTAGTTGCTGTCGCGCTTGTATGCTTCGCGGGTAGTGACGGCAACTTCGTTGCCGAAAAACTTTGGCGGGAAGGCGTAGTTGTGCTCGTAGTCTGAATACCGCAGGGTAGTATTGCCCCGGAAGGTAGCCCGCTTCCCTTGCTTAGCGACGTAGTCAAACACTTGCTTCTCTACCGTCCAGAGGCTGTCGGCATGCTGTACGTATTCCTGCTGTAAACGGAAGGCATCGAAGAATTTCAAAGGGTATTTACTGAATTCGAGGTCTAGGCGGTTGATCGTGTAGGTGTCCTCATTTATCCAGAGGTGGCCTCGGCAGGTAGAGTTGCCGCTTTTGCGGGGCGTTACCCTGATTTTGTAGACGATCTGGTCGCCTTCCAAATCGGTACTGATGAGTTTGAATTTGTACGACAAGATGCCCGTGCTGCTGAGGGGAGAGATCACTGGCGCGTCGGAGATATTCGTCAGCTGTACCATGTTGCGGTAGAAGTTGAAGTCGGTTTCGCCGAACCTAGGCACAAAGAGACCTCGGGTGTTTCCGTAGGCTTGGTAGGCGGTGCGTTCTTCTTTGTACTGTCGGGGTTGCTGGAAGTTGAGCATGACTTCCATTTCTAGGAAGTTGAGGCTACCGAGCAGTTCGGCCCGTTTTTTCGCTTCTTCGGCGAAAGGATCTGGGGCCGAGGCGGGTTTGTCTCCGGGTTCGGCTACTTCTACTGCTGCGGTTTTTTTCTTGCGGTGGCGCTCTACTTCTTCTACGGCTTTGACGTAGACTTTTGTACGGTAAGACTCGGCTGCCCGGAGGTGCTGCGCCTTGCGCTCTACCACCTTCCGGATGATGCCGTAGGCGGGGTCTTTCTTCCCCGCTGACACGGTTATTTCCTTCAGCATCACGTCTGAAGTACTGAGGCTTACGTCTAGCGTGATTGGTTCAAGGCCAAGAATTACGTTTTCCTTGCTACTGTTGTAGCCGAGACTAGAGAAGATTAGCCGGTAATTGCCTTCGGTATTGAGGTTTAGGGTGTAGTTGCCCTCGTCGTCGGTAGTCGTACCGGTTCCTAGCTCTTGAACAAGGATATTGGCGTAAGGTACTGGCTCACCAAATTCATTGGTCACCTTACCCACAACGGACTGGGCCGAGAGGGGGCTGATGAACAGGAGTAGAAGCAAGGAAAGGGTAAGTCTCATCAATTGTGTGCGCGCCCCGAAGGCTGTTGTTTAATGTCGGGGTAATGACGCGCAGAAACACAAAAGGGATGCTTTGAGGAAGCCCTTTAACATGAATTTATTTTAATCCACCTGGTAGTGGTCATCTAGCTTGCGCTCTTTGGGCTCACCGAGTTTGCCAACGGATTTACCGACTAGCATAGCTACCGTAGCGTCTCCGGTAACGTTGGCTACCGTCCGGCACATATCTAGTGGCCGGTCTACGGCAAAGATGAGCGCCAAGCCCGCTTCGGGGATGCCCGCCTGCCCAAGGACGATCACGAGCATCACCATGCCCGCACCGGGCACTGCGGCCGAACCGATGCTAGCCGCCAGCGCGGTAGTAATGATGCCTAGTTGGGTCATCAGGTCAAGGTCCATGCCGTAAGCTTGGGCGATGAAAACAGCGGCTACGGCTTGGTATAAGCTCGTACCGTCCATGTTGATGGTAGCACCGATAGGGAGTACGAAAGAGGTAACCTCTTCGTCTACGCCCAAGTGTTCTTCTACCCGCTCCATCGTTACCGGCAGGGTAGCCGCGCTAGAGCTAGTAGAAAAGGCCAACAACTGAGCTGGGCTAATACCATTGAAGAAAAAGCCTATACTGCGGCCCGTAAAAACCTTCACGAGCAATGGGTATACGATGCCGATCATGATGCCCAAACCACCCAGCACACAAAGGGAATAATACAGCAAGGCCATGAACAGATCTGCACTCGGCGCATCTACTACCAAGGCCGCGAGCAGGGCGAAAACGCCGTAGGGCGCAGCCAGCATGATGAGGTCGATGAGTTTGAGGACTACGTCGTTTACCCCATCGAAGAAGTCTTTTACCGGCTTGGCTTTCTTCGGGTCGATCAGGATGAGACCAATACCAAAACAAATCACGAAGAAGATTACCTGCAACATATTACCGTTGCTGGTAGCTGCCCCAACGATGTTGTCGGGTACAAGATCAACGAGGGCTTGCAGCGGGCCAGCCTCCCGTTGGGCGGCTGCCGCATCAATGCGCGCTCCGGCATCGGAGGCGAAGTCGTTCAACAGGCTGTCTCGGGTAGTCTCATCTAGGCCACGCCCCGGACCAACAAGGTTAACGATGCCCAGCCCAATCACGATGGCCATGATGGTCGTACCGATGTAGATCGCAATGGTACGCCCGCCCATAGCGGAGAGCTTCGAGATGTCTTTCAGGTCCGTTATCCCTTTGATGAGGCTGGCTACGATCAACGGGATAGCGATCAGTTTTAAGCAGTTAATGAAGATGGTGCCGAAGGGTTTTATCCAGTCTGCAACAAACTCTCCCCAGTTCAATTGCACGGCCAGCAAGCCAAAGGCAACGCCAGCAACCATGCCGATAAGAATCTTCCAGTGTAGTCCCAAGTTTTTCATCAATCTCAATTTGGGTCTGAAAGTAGGGCTAAGCGGGGCGAACTACCAAATTTGTGCGGTTAGTGTGTGAACGGATTGTAAGTTCTAGGCTAGATTAACCAAACTTATAGCCTTAGCAATCAGGGTTCAGCGTTCAGCAATCAGAAGCAATAGCGGTAGCCTGACTCCTGCTTGCTGAACCCTAAAAACTAAATCCTAATCCACCAAATAGTACTCTACCACCCGAGGGGTAAACCTAATTCCTCTTGCTACCCCAGGTTTGCGTTCCAGGGTGATGGGGACGTTGTTTCCGCTTGCGCCAGCGGTGAGGCCCGTGAGGTCGGCAACGAGCTTGAAGTCGTCAGCTTTGAAGCTGCCGTAGGAGCTTTTGGGTACGCTCATCAGCAGGTTTACGGTCTTGGGGGTATATTCGTACTTGCTGCCAGCGGGGGCGTTTTCAAGGCGCACCGGAACGGTTATTTCCTGTTGGATGAAGGCTTCTACCTCAAGCACATAGCTTACTTCGGAACGCGACAGCGTGATGCCCTCCGGCGGCGCTTCTAGCTGCACTACTTTGGGCTCCGTTTTATTCAGGCCGTTGAGTGCCAGTGCTTCTGTTGGCCAGTTGTTGATTTCTTCCAGGGCATCGATAGCTCCACTGATCGTGATGCTGTCTGGCCGGATTATTGGCGGGCTCACGGCCAAGTGCCCTTCGTCAAAACTGGCTATTACTTTACTAACTATGGGAACGCGCTTACCTTCCTTCGGGGTGGTCAGGATGGGGACAGACTCAAAGCCAGGGAGCGCAATCGAAACTTCACTGCTGGAGAGCTTACGGCTCAGCTCTCGCTCTAGCGATGTACCGGTTAGGCGGGTGTTTTCTTTGTTTTGTAGGTCTACTTCTAGTTTTAGGTTGCGCTCTCGGAACGATTCCCAAAGCAGGTTCCAGCCGCTGCCCGTAATGGTAGCGTCTAGCAACTCCGGCATACGCCCAACAACAACCCGCTCAGAATCCAGCAGATAACTGACGGGCACTTCACGGTTGACGGTGTAATCGCGCGATAAATTAAGGATGAGCCAGAAAACGAAGGCTGCGCCAAGACAGATAGCGAAGACATTCCTGTCGGTTTCCGCCATCTCCTTGAGGGGGTTGTTACGCAGCAGTGTCCGCAGGGTAGATCGCATCGGTGAGTTCCTTGGAAATGGCGTTTTTGGTACACCGAATGTAAGTCTTATTACCCACGTTCAGTGTAACGATTGAGTTCTCAATTTTATCAATACGGCCCAAAATTCCGCTGGCGGTTACTACTTCGTTGCCTTTCTGGAGGCCGTCAAGGAAGCTCTGTTGTGCTTTGGCCTTGCGCCGTTGGGGCAGCACCATGAAGATCACGATAACGCCGAGCATGAGAAACATGGGCAGGAGCCCGCCCAGAGGGCTACCGGAGGCTTGGAGGAAAATAGAAGTCATATTATTCATTGATTACGGTGCCGTCAACATAGATGGTAGTTGTGGCAGGGTAAGTATTGGCGATGATGGTGACGGGCTTGCGCTGCCGGCCATATTTGTTTTTGGTGTCGAACGCTACACTGATTACCCCCGTCGCTCCCGAAGCAATTGGGGCCTCGGGATAACTCGGTACGGTACAGCCACAGGTGGAGCGCGCCTTGGTAATCAGGAGCGGAACGGAACCCGTGTTCGTGAAGGGGAAATCATGCGTTATTACCGTACCTTCTTTCGTTTCGCCGAATTCGAACACCGTAGCTTCAAAGTCCAGACGAGCTACGCTGCTGGTGTCAATTTCCTCGGTATCCGCACTAACGGGGTTCCGAATCATGGAGGCTACAGGCCCAAGATCATCTTCATTAACGTCGTTTTCGGGCGCAGACGCAGGTGCAGTGTCGCAACCAAGAAGCAGCGCGAGAAGCACAATGGGGACGAGCCGAACGAAAAAGGATAACTGCATATATTCGAAGCTGAGTTTAGTCAGGTTGCAAGTTACAGGTTGCAGGTTGCAAGTTACAGGTTGCAAGTTACAGGTTGCAAGTTAGCCGTACAACCTGCAACTTGCATGTTAGCCGTGCAACCTGCAACCTGCAACCTGCAACTTGCAACTTGCAACTTGCAACCTGCATGTTAGCCGTGCAACCTGCAACTTGCAACTTGCAACCTGCATGTTAGCCGTGCAACCTGCAACCTGCAACTTGCAACTTGCAACCTGCAACCTGCAACCTGCAACCTGCTACACCATAAGACGGATCGGGTCTTCGAGGCAAGCCTTAACATCGTTGAGGAACTGCGCGGCCGAAGCGCCGTCTACTGTACGGTGGTCACAGCTGAGGGTGACCTTCATGATCTTACCGGGTACTACCTGTCCGTTCTCCACGATGGCTTTATCGTTGATGCCGCCAACGGCGAGGATACAAGAGTTGGGCGTATTGAGGATGGCGGTAAATTCTTCGATGCCGAACATCCCTAGGTTAGAGATGGAGAAGGTGCTTCCGGTCATCTCATCTTGGCCGAGTTTGCGCTCTTTGGCGCGCCCAACGAGGTCTTTTACCTCCATGTTGATCTGGCTGAGGCTCTTCATGTTGGCGTAGCGCACTACGGGCATGAACAGGCCATCTGGAACCGCTACGGCTACGGAGATGTGTACGTCGTGGTTGGTACGGATGGTTTCGCCCTGCCAGCTAGAATTGATGACGGGGTGCTTGGGTAGGTTCACGGCACAAGCCTTCACGACGAGGTCGTTGAAGCTGATTTTTACCGGAGCTACCTCGTTGAGGCGCTTGCGGAACTCCCATACCTTACCCATATTGATCTCTACGGTCACGTAGAAGTGTGGGGCGGTAAACTTACTGTTGCTCACCAACCGAGAAACAGCTTTGCGCATCTGGCTTACGGGTGCATCCTCGAAGTTGTTGCCGCCAGCGTTGAAGGCGAAAGCCGGAACGTTTGGTGCGGGCGCAGCAGCTGGTGCGGGTGCTGCGGCTTGCGGAGCGGGAGCAGGCGCGGCCGCAGGTGCAGACTTTGCTTTCTCGATGTCCGCTTTAATGATCCGGCCACCTTCGCCGCTACCGGAAATGATGCTGAGGTCGATGCCGGCTTCTTTAGCCATCGCTTTAGCGAGGGGGCTGGCTTTGACGCGGCTGTCTGATGCGGGGGCCGCTGCGGGAGCAGGGGCTGAAGCTGCGGCGGGCGCTGGTGCGGGTGCTGCGACTTGTGGAGCAGGGGCTTCTGCCTCGGGAGCTTCTGCTTTTGCTGGTGCGGCGGCTCCGCCGTCGGCTGCTATGGCGGCTTTCCAGTCTTCTCCTTCTTCTCCGATTACGGCGATTAAACCGTCTACGGGAACGGGGCCTCCTTTGGCAGCAATGTGTAAGAGCACACCATCAAAGTAAGATTCAAGCTCCATCGTGGCTTTGTCAGTTTCTACCTCAGCGAGGGTCTGCCCGACTTCAACTGTGTCGCCTTCGGCTACTAACCATTCGACAATGTTGCCTTCTTCCATCGTGTCGCTCATCAGGGGCATCCGGATAATATCAGCCATGTTGGTATCTCTTTTGGGGTGCTTTTATAGTTATTCTTAAGAAGCCGCAAATTTGCCACTTATTTACGGGTATTGCAAACCCTGAAGGCATGGGTTTGTTGACTTTTGGTAGAATCTAAGCAAATCTCTGCTCATTTACCTTTCTTTGCATCCTGCGTCAGCGCCTTCACTAGCAAATCTAGTTTTGTAGTAGTGTAGTTGTCACCGTATAAGAGGAAACGAGAAATACATAAGATGAAACAGATGTGTTAGGCCCCCAACGCCCGTACTACAATACCACACATTACTAAACGACTATGGAGTTTTCCTCAAAACTAATCGAAGAAGCCGTAAACGCTTTCGCCTCATTGCCCGGAATTGGCAAAAAGACGGCCCTACGGCTGGTCCTGCACCTCGTTCAGCGGCCCGTTGAAGACAGCGTTCATTTTGCGCGCGCCATCGCCTCGATGCGGGAAAACATCCAGCATTGCACCACCTGCGGCAACCTCTCCGATGAGCACATTTGCTCCATCTGCCGAGATGACCGGCGAGACCAGTCCTTGATTTGCGTTGTGGAAAGTATTCGGGACGTGATGGCCATCGAGGACACGCGGCAGTTTCGTGGCCGTTACCACGTACTCGGCGGCATCATCCAACCGGTGGAAGGCATCGGCCCTGCAGACCTCAACATAGATACCCTCGTAGAACGTGCCCGCAAACCCGAATGCCGAGAAATCATCATGGCCATCAGCCCTACGATCGAGGGCGATACGACCATTTTCTACATCAATAAGTTGCTAGATGGGGTAGATGTTTCGGTGAGCAACATCGCCCGTGGCGTCTCCTTCGGAGGCGAACTCGAATACGCCGACGAGGTCACGCTGGGGCGGAGCATCGTGTCACGGACTAAGGTAAATTGAGGCACTACATTTATATTTTCTTATATTGCTTTCAAAATACGACCTCTCATTGTTTTAAGATGATTGGGGCTTATTGCTTCGTCACCACTTAACTCACTTTAATAACACCTATTTTGAAGTACAACTCTATTTTTCACCTTTGTCTTTTCTTTTTCCTTTTTTCCGGAGGACTTGGTGCGCAGGCCCAAGAGATAAAATTCGGAAAGATTGACCTCGCTGACCGGAAAATGATGTCTTTGCCGTCAGATTCTACCGCCGAGGCGTACGTCTTGCACGATGAACTTAGCCTAGAATTCATCCAAGACCCCGACGGTAGGCCGATGCTGAAAGAGTACCGCCACCGGCGGGTAAAACTTTTTACGGCTGCCAGTTTTGAACGGGCCGACGTCGAAATCATTTACAACCGCGAAAGCGACCGGGTCTCAACACTAAGAGCGGTAATTCACTTCCCAGATGGAGGAGCTAAGAAACTCTCCAAATCAGACTTCATCAAGGAACGATATGACGACGACCGAGACATTTACAAATTCACTTTCCCAGGGGTTCGTGAGGGAGCAATCATTGAGTACAGTTACGTCCAAACAGACAAGTTTATCGTCATCCCGAGCCGTTACTTCTTCCAAGAGTCTATCCCCGTCCGATGGGCAGAGTACAAGGCGTTGATTCCTGGCTACTTCAACTACGTTAGCCTCTCTACCGGAGCGAACGACTATACCGTGAACAAGATCGTAGCCGCCAACGGCTACTACAACGGGCAAAGCGTAAAAAATACCAACATCCACTGGGCAATGAAAGACTTGCCAGCATATGACATCCAGCCCTATGTGAACAACTTCGTCGACTACTTGCCGCAAGTAAGGCTACAGCTTCAAACCGTACAGTACCCCGGCCAGCCCATACAAAAGGTCTTTTCCGACTGGAAGGAAACTACCACAGACATCGATAACTGGGCAGACTTCGGTAAGGCGTACAGGATAAAGGGCAACAGCAATAAGGTCTGGAAGGTCGTTGAACCACTGCTAGCAGGCAAAACATCTGAAAGGGAAAAGGCCCAAGCGATCTACAACTTCGTTGCCGGAAAAATCAGTTGGGATGGCAACTACCGCTGGACGGCAGAACGGACCCCAAACAAAGTCTACGAAGCCGCCCAAGGAAGCAGCGGCGAGATGAGCATCTTATTACTCGCCCTCCTAAAGCAAGCAGGCATCGCTGCTCAACCCTTACTCGTGCCCCTCCGCAATGGCGGAGAACCAATGGAAATTTATCCCCTGCTCAACCAGTTCGACCACCTCATGGTACTGGCCCAGTTAGACGGCAAGGAAGTCATCCTAGACCCCAACAACATCAACCGCCCAATGGGCCTACCCCGAAGCAACGCCCTCAACCACCGCGCCTTCGTCGCAGACCCCACTAACCCCCATTGGACGGACGTGAAGACCTCCATGGCGGCTAAAACAGTTGTTGTAGAGATCAAACTTGACGAAGAAGGCCTAGGCAGCGTTGACCTGAAGAGCCGCTTCCAGAGCTACTACGGCTTCAGGGCCCGAGGGAAGATGGATGAAATGGAAAACGCCAATGAGTTCCCCCTGATGGAGGAAATATTGGAGACCTTCCCCGAAACCGAACTCATCAGCAAAACCGTCGATGCTGACAAGGATGAAAGCGGCCCACTAAGCTTCTCCATGAAGCTCAACGTACCGATGGGGCAAGCAATTGATGATTACATCTACCTACAACCAATACTGTTCACGGTCCTTGACGAAGGGCTCGATGACGTCGAACAACGCCTTTATCCCGTAGATTTCGCTTACCCCTGGCAAGAGCGTTACCTCGCAAACATCACCTTGCCAGAAGGCTACGTTATCGATGAATTGCCAACCTCACAACGGACTACCTCCGCCGATAAAAGCCTGACCGCAACTTTTGCAACGGAAGAAAAAGAGGGCAACGTCTTGGCCATAAACTTCACCGTCTCCGTTCGCCGTACGGTTTACAAAGCCAATGAATATGTAGGCCTGAGGGAAATGTTCCGCCGGATCATCGAACTCCAAGAAACTACCATCGTCCTTAAAAAAGCAGAGTAATGCGTACAGTTATATTGTTTGCCTGCCTCAGCCTTTGCTTCGGGTTGGAGGCCCAAAATGCTGATTATTCAGCACTCACCATTCCTGCCGAACTGAAAAAAAACGCCAGCTCCGTCGTTCGCATAAGTGAAATCGTGTACGAAGTTCATGCCGCAAACCACGCAACACGGACCGAACGCAGGGTCGTAACCATCCTCAACGACCAACACAAGCGCGAGAACCAAATGGTCATGTTCTACGACGACGATACCGACGTTGCGACCTTTAAGGCAACCTTGTACGACGCGATGGGAGAGAAGGTGAAATCGGCAAAAAAATCCGACATCGAAGACGTGCTCTACATCTCCAACGGGCAGTTCTATGAAGACAACCGGGTAATGACAACTACGCTGGAACACCTCACCTACCCCTACACCGTAGAGTTTGAATACAAATCTGTAGTGAAAGACTTCAGCATGGTGGCGGGTTTCCCGAGCTGGCAACCACTCGGTTATAACCAGTCTGTGCAGAAAGCCTCCTTCAAAGCCATCATCCCCGCAGACAACGAGTTCCTATTCTATAAAAACGAACTACCCGAACCCAACATTTCTACGGTAGGTACCGACAAGGTGTACGACTGGGAAGTAAGCAGCCTACAAGCCCGAAGGTATGAGCCCGCCGCCCCGCCGCCGAGCAAAACCATGCCTTACCTGAAAACCGGACTGCGCAACTTCGCCATCGGCGAATACCGAGGAACTTATGATAGCTGGCAGACCTTCGGAGCCTTCATCGGTAAGCTGATGGAAGGCCGAGATGTACTACCCGACCAACTCGCCGCCCTCGTCCATGAACAAACCGATGGCATTGACTCGGAGCGCGAGAAAATTGAAACGCTGTACCGCTTGCTGCAAGAGCGGACCCGCTACGTCGGGGTTCAGCTTGGCGTTGGGGGCTGGCAGCCTTTCTCCGCAGATTACGTGGAGAGCAACCGCTTTGGAGATTGCAAAGCCCTAAGCAACTACATGGGCGCGATGCTGAACGAGATCGGTGTAGAAAGCTACCCCGTGCTGGTCTACGCTGGTGAACGCCCCTACTTCCCCGTCGATGAAAGCTTCACTACTTCTGCCTTCAACCACATGATCCTCTACGTCCCGTCGGAAGATATGTACCTAGAATGCACCAGCAGCGACGCCCCTCCCGGCTACCTCGGCGACGGAACCGATGACCGGAACGTACTACACATTACGCCCGAAGGCGGTAAACTCGTAAAAACCCCCGCCCTGCAAGCCGCAGACAACGGCCACCTGCGCAGCCTAACCATTGAAGTAAAAGAAGATGGCTCCGCAGGCTTCGACTTCGACGGAGATTTCTACGGAACGAGCCACGAAATGCTGCGCTACTTCGCCCGCAACGAACTCCAAGACAAGAAACTGCGCGAAGGCTTGCAGCGCAATGACGTATTGCCCGACGTGAACGGCAGTGACCTCTCCCTGACCTATAACCCCAACAAACCTATTGCGGAACTGAAGTATAAAACGGAAATACCGCGCTATGTCCGTAAGCTTGGTAAGCGGATGTTTGTGCCGGTCAATAAGTTCTACGCCTACGACAATGTTCCGGTTAAGCTGACGGAACGGAAGTTGCCCATCGTTAGCAACAATGCGCGTTTTTACGTGGACACTATTCACCTCAATTTTCCCGCAGGGCTAGAGGTGGAAAGCCTCGGCGAGGAAGAAACCATCATCAAACACGCCGCCGGAGAATACCGCGCGAAGGTCAAAGCGGCCGCTGGAGCCATCACCTGGATCCGGACGCTTAAGCTATTGCCCGTCAACCTCCCGGCTACGGACTACAACGATTACCGACAGTTCTTCGTAGATGTACGCAAGGCAGAGAAACGACAGGTCGTTCTGCGAGAGAAGCGGACGAAATGATGGGGCAAAGCCCCGGTTTTTCTCCCTAACCAAGCTCAAAAAAACCTTGCTCTGCACCTGCGCGCCGTCGCCCTAAACTAATGTGAGGTTTGCCCATAAGTGCCTGACGCTCAAAGGATAATTTCTACCTCGACTTCGTCAGAAGTAGAAATAAACGCTTCGAGGTCCGACATTCAAACCTCACGTTAAACTACCTCGTATTGGACAATGAGGCGAATAAACGAGAGGCGCAAACGCAGGTGCACAGGAGGGTTTAAACCACACTCTTCGCCTTCCGGGCCTCCATAAACTGCCAAGCCCCAAACCCAACCAAGCCAAGGATGATGAGCAAACTACAGATCGTAGAAATCATCTTGCCCGTGTAAAAGCTTGATGGCTGGAAGCTCATCACGATGGTATGCTGGCCTGCGGGAACGCGCAGTCCGCGCAAGAGGTAGTTCGTCCGGATCAACTCTGCTGGCTGCCCGTCAATGGTCGCTTCCCAACCAAGGTTTGGGCCGTACCAAATCTCCGAGAACACCACCAATTGCTCCGTCGTAGAATTGAAGGAGTAGCTCAGCTCATCGGGGCTGTACGACGTGATGGCAACGGTGCCCTCGCCAGAGGGTTGAAGGCCTGCCACCTTGTCGGCAAAGTCTGAATGAACGATGGCCGTACTTTTCAAGTCAGGTACGGTACCGAGCGCGTTGAACTCGGCGTCGTTAGAGTTGACTGTTTGTATGTTGTTCACCAACCAAGCGGTGCCGTAGGCTCCCGAATTGCGCTGTACCTGCGGCGCACCTCCTTGCCCGGGTGTGATCACATACTTCGTGTTCAGCATATTGATCACGTCCGGATCGCGCTGCGAGAGGTACTTCGTGATGAGGTCGTTGTAGCGGCGCATCTTTACGGCCGAGTAACCACCGATGTTCTTGTGGTAGTAGCTGGTAGTAGGATCTTGGAAGCTGCTCGTTGTCAGGTTAAACACCCGGTAGTGGATGTCTGGATCAGCTAAAATCTGCTCGTCTACCGGCGTTTTGCGCACTTCTTTGCGCTTGTTGACCGTAGACCAGCTGCTGTCGGTAATATAGCGGCCGTTCACGCTGCTAAAATCAAACGCAACCAGTGCCGTCAGCGCCAAGCCCGCAATGAGCGGACTGATGGTTTTCCGGAACAGCAAGAATAAAACCCCGAAGGAGAGGCCAACGAAGAGGAAGCTCCGCCAAGCATCGGCCATGTAGAGGCTGCTGCGGCTTTCTTCCAACCCAACGAGGATGGCGCGGAGTGCTCCGGGTTTTTGCTGCTCTACGCCCGCAAACATGCTGGCATCTATAGGAGAGGAAAAACCAAGAATAGACGGCAAAACAAAGAGTACAACTAGGCCAAAAACCGCCGCTGCAATACCACTGTACAGCAATTGTTTTCGTGCCGTTTCTGGCGCGTCCTCGCGCGTACGCAGCCAGTTGTCGATACCGAAAACGCCCAAGCCCGCCATCATGAAGGGTAAAATGTTGAGGGCCGAAGATGGAGCCCGAAGCTTGTTGAGGTAGGGTAGGGTATCGTAGAGAATATGGTTGAAGCCTTCCAAGTACTTGCCCATACTGACGGCCATAACGAGCAACGTCCCCAAGCCAAGCCAAAGGGCCAATGATCGCCTGGCAGTGAATAATCCGAAGATGAACAAGGCCCAAAATACTGCCCCTAGGTATTCCGGCCCAGCCGTTCCTTCCACTTTGCCGCCGTGGTAGGCCGGTACGCGGTTTGCGGGCGGCGCCTGGAAACCTGCTGAGCGCATGGCCGCAGAGAAGGACCGATCATCGAAGGCTTGCCCGCTGCCGCCGCCAGCAGCGAGGGGCGCGTAGGTAGCAACAATGTCTTTTAGGTTGTTGCTCCACATCATGCCGTAGTCCCAAGCAAGGCCATCTTGCGGAACGTCGCCCGTAGGGGTGTTTGCGTCTTTTAGCGGTGTTTCTAGTACTTGCCCACCGCGCATGGTTGCTTTGCTGTACTCAAGCGTCGTCATGAGGTTGCTGGCGCCCGCCCCGAGGGCCAATACCAACCCAATAACGAGTACGCCTATAGACTTGCCAAAACTTGCCAACTCTCCGGCCCGAACGGCTTTCACCAACTGTGCAACGCCATAAATTGGCAGCGTAAGGCCAAAGTAATACAGCATCTGTGGGTGGTTACTAAAAACGGCTAAGCCCATACCAAGCGCAAAAAGTAAGCCCCCAAAAAGGTAGCGTTTGCGGAAAGCAAGGATGACGCCCGCCGCAACCAAAGGAAGGTAGAATATGGTGTTGACCTTCGTTGTATGGCCCGCTTCGTACACCACTAAGGTAGTGGTGGCAAGCCCAACCCCGACCCCCGCAGCAATAGATAACCAAGGGTTTATACCATTCAACACCAGCAACAGGTAACAACACAGCATCCCCGCAAAGAAAATGCCCGCCCCTCCGCCGATAAACGCACGGGTGGGCCTGATGAGGTGTTTTAGGTTGTTGCCAGAGGAAACGGTCGCAATCAAATACGTGGGCATTCCGCTGAAGCTGGTCCCCGTCCAGTTGACCCGTTCACCGGATTTTTCCGCGTAATCCCGCATTTCTTTCGACGAAGAGAGGTAGTTCTGAATATCCCCTTGTCTTAGGCTTTTACCTGAAAACTGTGGGCTGAAGGTTACGCAAGCAACCACGAGGAAGATTACAATGGCGGCAATGTGGGGTAGTACTTTCTTAAAATCCATAGGACGGCAAACTTATAAAAAATCTACGTCAACCTCGTAAGGGTACGTGATCAGGTAGTTCATGGCTTCGTCGATGGGGAAGCCCTCGAAGACAATCTTGTACAACATTTCAGTAATAGGAACCCGTAGGCGCAGGTTCTTCGCTAGGTGGCGGGTGATCATTAGCGTCCTTACACCTTCGGCGAGTTCTTGGCTAGTACTGCGGACGTCCTCCAAGCGCTCACCAGAACCCAACCGGTAGCCAAAGGTATAGTTGCGGCTTTTGCTGGAGGTTGCGGTCGCAATCAGGTCTCCAACGCCGGCGGTGCCGAAAAAGGCGCGGTTGTCGCTGCCGAGTGCTTTACCGAAATGGATCATTTCGTGGAGGCCGCGCGTAATCATAATGGCCTGAACATTTTTGCCAAGCCCATGGCCCTTCAAAATGCCTGAGCCTAGAGCGATTACGTTTTTCAGCACGCCTGCCAGCTCTGCGCCGAGTACGTCGTGGGTAGAAAAAACGTGTAGCTGGCCCGAAGACAATACTTCTTTAGACCGATTGATCACCTCATCGAATTTACTAGCAATAACCGACCCACAGGGCTGGCCATCGAGCAATTCGCGCGCAAGGTTAGGCCCAGAGAGCGCACCCGTACGAACAACGACGCTTTCCTGAAGGATCACCTCCGTCATGGTATGTACTTGCTTGCGGTCTACGCCCAGTTTCGGGATGTCTTCAAGGTCTACCCCCGTAATGTCGAACCCTTTGGTGCCGTGCAGCAATACATGGCTGGGCTCTAGGTAAGGTGTTACGGATTTCATCATCGCCCGAAAACTGTTGGATGGTACGATGGGGAGGATCAGTTGGCAGCGTTTGGTAATTTCTTCCAAATCGTTCAATACCGTTACCCTATCATGTAGGGGCACGCCGAAACGAACGCGGTTTTGGGCCAGTTCTTTAACCAACTCTGGGTTGCGGCTATAAACCAGTACGTCTGTATTGAGGGCAAGAAGATTGGCCATGGCTGTCCCGAAAGAGCCAGCGCCTATAATCCCGACGGGTTCCTTTTTGGGCATGGGGTAGGAGATTGCTGGGGCGTAAGGTACGGTTATTAGTCTTGTGGTCGCTACCGCACGGCATAGGCATGGATGCTCGCTTCGCCCGTGCGGCTCGTTTTTTTGTGGTTTTTGTTTTTATGTGCCTTGTGTGTTCAAGCTGCCTCGTGCGGTAGCGACTACCAGACGACACTACTATTCTTCATCATCAAAAATCTCCCCCTTAAACCGCTCAATGGTTCGCCGTTCACGTTTGGTGGGGCGGCCTGTGCCTTTTTCGCGGAACTCGGTGCCGGCTTTGCCGACGAACCAGTCTTTGTACTTATTGCGTTCCTCCTCGGGGGTATGATCGGTGTAGCAGGTTACGGCGATGGGGGCTCCGACGCGCTTTTCGATGAGCTTCAGGACTTCATACTCGAGGTTGAAACCGTTTTTTTGTACCGTTACGCGGTCTCCGACGGAGACGGCAGTGCTGGGCTTTACGGTTTTGTCGTTGATACGGACTTTTCCCTGCCGGACGGTGTCTCCGGCAAGGGTGCGGCTCTTGAAGATGCGGATGGCCCAGAGCCATTTATCAATGCGTACTTTTTCCATACTCGTAGGTTGGTAAGGTAACGGTTTGAGGGGTAGGGATTGTTTAACCATAGGGCGGTAAAGGGTAAAGGATTTAGTTAAATAAAGCGGCGCGGACGCAGGTGCAAGGAAAGGTTTAGAAGCTCGGCGGCCAAGCAGTGTTGGAGGACTTTATGAGAGGTCAGGAAACAACGTATTCTTTATAAACCAACCAACAATCTCTCCCTGCTCATAAGTTCCGCATTGCACCTGCGTGCGCGCCGCTAAGTTCTCGGTTGCTTAGTTGAACTGAAAACAAGGCAAAACCCCTACCTTTGTATTGATGATGAAAACGCTACTTTATACCAGCCTATTGGCAGTTTGCCTCCTAGCCGCCTGTGACGAAGAGGCCGCTCCGCCCCGAGATTTTTCCGAAGACCTCGCCTACTTCCCACTTGAGCTAGACCAGCCAAAATTCTACGCACTAGACAGCATCGTACTGTTCAATACCGTGCAGGGCATCGTCTACGACACCGCCCGCCTAGAAGTCCGCGAAACCCTCGTAGAGCGTTTCGAAGCCGCCGACGGCACCGAAACCTACCGAGGAGAACGCTGGGATCGCCGCCTACCAAACGGCACTTGGCGCTTCCAACAAACCTACACCATGAGCCGCTCCAACCTGCGCGCTACCCGCAACGAAGACAACCTGAGCTTCACCAAACTCGTCTTCCCCCTAACCGAAGGCAAACGATGGGATGGCCATACCGCTTTCGATGACACCCGCGAATTCGTCATCGGCGGTGAGTTCGTCAGCATCTACCAAGACTGGGATTATCGTTACACCGCTACCGACAACCAGATCGCGGCCGGCTCCGCCGCCCTAAACATCGACGGTGCAGTCCTCGTTGAGCAAGATGTTACCGATAACCTCATCACGCAAAGCATCGCCTACGAAATCTACGCCCCAAACATCGGCCTCGTAGAACGTTTCATCGATGCCCGCCGTACCCAATGCCGCGTCTGCTGCAACGTCAACACCGAACAATGCAGCTCCCTACCCTGGGACGAAAAGGCCGAGAAAGGCTTCATCCTAAAAGAAACGTTCATCAGGTGACAAGTTGCAAGTTGCAAGTTGCAAGTTGCAGGTTGCAAGTTGCAGGTTGCCGTGTAGCATGCGTGATAGGCAACCCGCAACCCGCACCCTGCAACCTACACCCTGCAACTTGCAACCCGCAACCTGCACCCCGCAACCTGCAACTTGCAACTTGCAACCTGCAACCTCCAACTTATGAACCTAATAGAAATCGGCTGGACCGGCAAACCACACGGCCTAAAAGGAGAAATAAAACTCCGCATCCAAGAATTTTACGAAGACGACCTCTTCGCCTCCACCTCTGTCTTGATTGGTGACCCGCCGATACCGTACTTTGTGGAGCAGCTACGCGCCGGTGGCGCAGTGATCGGTAAGTTCGAGACCCTAGACTCTCGCGAAGCTGTTGCGCTGCTGGCCGGCAAACCTGTCTGGCTCATGGCCTCCCAGGTCTCTGCCGTAGCCGAACCCGAAGACGATACGCCTTGGGAAGCACTGGTCGGTTATTCTATCCGTGCCGAAGGCTACCCGCTTTTAGGCCCAATCACGGGCATCATGGACCTGCCCCAACACTACCTCGCAGAAATGAAACACGGCGGTAAAGACATTCTTGTCCCCATCCATGAAGACCTCATTACTGGCGTAGAAGAGGACGCTAAAGTGCTGGAAATGGTACTGCCGGAGGGCCTGCTGGACCTCGGTTAGACTAATGTCAGGTTTGGAACTGGTTGGGATGTTGTAGGTCGAATGTATACTTTAGTCTAACGCAAGGTTTGGATGTCGGACGTTTTGAGGCCCTGAAGCGTACTCAGGACCTCGAAGCGTTTATTTCTGCCTCTGACGAAGTCGAGGTAGAAATAATCCTTTGAGCGTCCGGCGCTTATGGGCATACCTCACGTTAAGTCTAACGTCCCGAAACACACGTTTACTTCGGCGCATAAGCCGCCATCTGCCGCGCAATGTACTTTCCGATGATGTCGAACTCTAGGTTCACCTTCACCCCAGGGGCTAGAGCGTTGAAATTGGTATGCTCGTAGGTGTAGGGGATGATGGCAACTTTGAAGGTATCGTCTACCGGCGCTACCACCGTCAAGGAAACACCGTTGATGCAAACGCTGCCCTTGTCAACCAACAAGGTTTCCGGACTGAGTGCATACCTAAAGGTGAAGTACCAGCTACCTCCGGCTTCTTCTACGGCGAGGCACTCGCCGATGGTGTCTACGTGGCCCTGCACGATGTGCCCGTCTAGCCGAGCACCGGCCATCATGGCCCGCTCTAGGTTGACGGTATCGCCGGTTTCCCAGTCGCCGAGGCGGGTACGGTCTAAGGTCTCCCGGATGGCCGTAACGGTGTGGGTGCCTTCGGCCAGCGCGACTACCGTTAGGCAAACGCCGTCGTGGGCTAGGCTTTGGTCTATCTTCAATGCTCCACTGATCGGGGAAGCTACGGTGAAGTGGACGTTGTCCGCTTCGCGCTCGATGTGCGTGATGGTGCCTGAGGCTTCGATTATTCCGGTGAACATATTTTTTGGATCAGATAGTCAAACAGTGATGTGGTCCGTTTTGGACTTATGCACCAATTATGATTTCTTTGAAATCAATGGGTACATTCAGCACAACAGCCCGTTTGCCGTAAAAGATGCCAGCAGTAATCCGTTTTCCGTCTAGGGTAAAGCTGGTAGGTGGTTGGGTGAGGCCAACGAGTCTGATTTGGGCGGTACGGAAGCTTGCGTTGTAATCACCTACGATGGTTTGCGTGATGGTGGCTTTCTTTGCTGTGCGCTTAATGGCGTAGGTGCGCTCGGTGTATTGCTCGGCTTCGTAGCCGTAGCCTTCGCCCGCGTCCCAATAGAAAGTGCTGCTGCCTTCTTTGGCTAAGAATACGCTGAGTTCTAGGTTTGAAAGCTTACGCATTTCGGCAGTGTTCTGTACTACGTCTACCGTTGGGAGGGTTGCGCCAGCACGTACGAATACAGGGATACGGCTTTTCTTGACCTTGGCCGTGATTGTTTTTTTGCCTTGATGGAGTTCGCCGGTCCAGAAATCGTACCATTCGCCTTTGGGTAGGTAGACCTGCATTTTGGTGATGCCTTGCTCCAGCACGGGCGCGACCATGAGGTCTTCGCCGTAGAGGAATTGATCGCCAAATTTGAGGCAGTTAGCGTCCGTTTGGTCGTAGAAGAATAGGTTGCGCAGTACGGGCTTACCGGTCTTGAGGTGCTGGCGGAAGCTGCTGTAGAGGTACGGCAACAGCTGGTACCGCATCTCGATGGCCTTGCGGTTGTACTTGGTGTGGGTTTTGCCGTGTACCCAGGGTTCTTGGTCTTGGCGGTTTTCTTCTTCGGCTTTCTTCACGGCGTCGGCTTCTGCTTCGGCGGCTCCGTCGGCGTTGTTGCCCATGCTGTGGACGCGCATGACGGGGTGGAAAACGGCGAGCTGTAGCCAGCGGGTCATCATCTCCGGCGTGGGGTTGTCTACGAAGCCGCCGATGTCGGTACCTACCATGCTGTAGCCGCTGATGGCCATGCGGATGCACTGGCTGTTGGCGATCTGGAGGTGTTCCCAACTGGCGATGTTGTCTCCCGTCCAGAGGGCAGCGTAGCGCTGCCCACCGCTGAAGCTGGCCCTGCCGAGCAGGAAGGGGCGCTTGGCGGGTTTCAGGGCCTTGAGGCCGTCGTAGCTGGCCCGCGTCATCTGCATGCCGTAGATGTTGTGGGCTTTTTTGTGGTTGGTGGGCTCGCCGTCGTAGTCGTGGCGAACGTCTGGCGGAAAAGAGAGGTGGTTGACCTTGAACATCGCCGGTTCGTTCATGTCGTTCCAGAAACCACTGACGTCTTGGTCTACGTAGAGTTCTTCATAGAGCGGCCCCCACCAGTCGCGCACGTAGGGGTCGGTGAAGTCTGGCCAGACACATTCTGGCGGCCATACTGGCCCAACCATCAGCTCGCCAGAACCCCGACGACAGAAGACGTCTTCTTCTATACCGTCGGCGTAGACGTGGTAGTTTTCATCGACTTTGATGCCCGGGTCGATCATGACGACGGTATGGAAGCCGTCTTTTTTTAGGTCTGCGATCATTCCCTTGGGGTCGGGGAAGTGTTCTTTGTTCCAGGTGAAGCAGCGGTAGCCGTCCATGTAGTCGATGTCGAGGTAGAGCGCATCGCAGGGGATCTTCTTGTCGCGGAAGGTTTGGGCGAGCTCTCGGACGCGGCTTTCGGGGTAGTAGCTCCAGCGGCACTGGTGGAAACCCATCGCCCAGAGGGGCGGGAGTTCGGGCATTCCGGTTAGGTGGTGGTAGCGGGCGGCTACGTCGTCTAGCTGGGGGCCATTGATGAAGTAGTAATCGAACTCTCCGCCGTCGGCCCAGATGGTGGTCAGGTTGTCTTTGCGGCTGTTGAAGTCGAAGTGGGTCTTGAAGGTATTGTCCAGAAAGATACCGTAGGCGGCTCCCTCCCGAAGGCCGTAGTAGAACGGTATACTACGATAGATCGTCTTGTGCTGGCGGCCGAAGGCGAAGGAGTCTTCGTTCCAGTTGGCCCAGTCGGAGCCTTGCAGGTTGGTGTCCCAAGCTTTGTCGCCGAGGCCGTAAATGGCTTCCGATTTGTCGGTTTTTAGCTGGATGCGAACTTGCTCCAAGCCCCGGTTTAAGGTACTGCGGCCGTAGAACGGGGCGGCAAACTCGTGGACTACCTTGCCGGTCTGTTTGTCGGCAATCGTCACCTGCCCATCGGCTTTAGAGACTTCGATTTCTAGGGCGGCGGTGGTGATGAGGTAGTGCGTTTTTTGCTCCTTCATCCCCACCTTTGCATCCTGCGGCCGCGCCTGCTCATCTACAGCATAGCTGAAATCACGTCCAGGCGCGCCAACGGTGAAGCGCACCCGAACGACCGAGTCGCTCCGTATTTCGAGGCGCAACTGCGCTTTTCCTTCGGTCTTTACCACGAAGTTGCGCTTACCTTCCTGCGTTATACCAGTAATTTTTCCGGTAGTATACTCGTAGTAAACATCCTTGAACCGATCAGTACCAACGGCGTCGGATTCCTTGGTCATTTGCGCATCCGGAGCGTAGGGGAGTGGGGTCTTTTTCTTAAGCTTAGCCATTTGTTGGGGTATTGGGTGGCAAGGTAGTAATAAGTTGCAACCTGCAACCTGCAACTTGCAACCTGTGCAACTACTGCTTATTCAGTGCCCAATCATACTCCTTGAACCCGATCTCCGTTGCGGCGGAAATCTCCGTTGTGGCGTATTGATTTAGGAACTCCCGCAGGTCACCAAAGTCTTCGCCGTACCAGTCGAAAATTTTTGAAACCGTGGCGGCCTCGCCGGAAATAGCGTTGTAGCTTTCGTTGCGGATGAAGCTCCGCGTCCGGCTTTCTAGGAGGCTGTTCAGGTTGGTGGCGGTGAAGGCTTTGTTGGGCAGCGGCGGGCAGGATGCGGCGGCGCAATTGACCGCAAAGTGAATCCGAGCGTCTTTATAGCGGGGGCGGATGATGTCGTGCTCGATGTTGTTGAGGCTGTAGGTTTCGTCACCTATCTTGATCCATTTCACGTCCCAAGGCTTGCCACTGTGGAGGTCGGTGATGGAGTTTACGGGGTAGTTTTTCAGGATCAGTTTTAGGGTGTTCGCGTTGTAGGCGTTGATCCAGAAGGCCATGCTTTCGTTGCGGCTCCAATCGCTTTGGGGGCTGTTTTTGCTTAGTTCGTCGAGGTAATTGTCTAGCTTGGCTTCGTCTTTTTTGAAGGCGGCGTAGTTCACGTTTCCGGCGCTGTTCACGTACTTGCCGAGTAGGTTGTTGAAGGCCGTATGGTTAGGTTTAGCCGGGGCTTTTGGAGGGGCTGGTGCTGAGGGGGGGGCTTCGGTGGTTATCTTGATGTTTAGTGGGGTGGGCGCGGCCGCAGGTGCCGTGGAGGTTGCTTTGGGCGCAGGGGGCGGTGGGGCGGTCGTTGTCTCGGGTGTAGTTGCCTTCGGAGATGCAGTTTTTACCGGGGTAATCTTCGGTTTTGCTGACGTTGCGCGGACCGCCGTAGGTTGAGGCGTTGCGTCAATAAGCTCGGGCTCGGTTTCAACGGCTTCGGGGAGGTTTGGTAGTTCGGCATCAACTTTTGGAGCTGTTGGTGCCTTAGGCACATCTTGCGCTTCAGGCACCGCGATTGTTTCAGGCGCAACGGTTTCTTCGGGCTGTGGAGCGGTGTCTGCGCAAGCAAAAAAAACGGTAAGCAGAGAGAGTAGGAGCAGTTGACGTAGCATATCTAGGTTGGTTTGAAGCCACTATAACGTAGGGGGGAGGGGAGGGGTTGACTTCCCCTTATTGCTGGGCTGTAACACAAAAAAAGCCCAGTCGCAGAGCGACTAGGCTAGTTTGACCCGCAGGGCGGGTTGGCGGAGGAAGAGGGATTCGAACCCCCGGTGGCTTTCACCACGTCGGTTTTCAAGACCGGTGCATTAAACCGCTCTGCCATTCCTCCAGGAAAAATTGCGGTTACAATTAAAAGTTAAGCTGTCAAAAACAAACCCGGAACCCTAATAAAAGAGGGCCGGGTCCGTATTTATCTAGGAAGATAAGTGCCGAAGGCGGGAGTCGAACCCGCACGCCCGAAAGCACACGTCCCTGAAACGTGCATGTCTACCAGTTTCATCACTTCGGCGGGCGTGAAAAATGTTTAATTGATTCAGTCTAAGGTTGAAGCTGGTTAGCAAAGGCAAAACGCCTCAGAAGCAGCTAAAACTAACCGCAGATTGACCATCAAATCTTTTTCAATAAAACGATGAAAACGCCGTTGCGTTTTCATGGGCCGCAAAGGTAATGCGACTGTGTGATTTTCCAAACAGGAAGAAGCTTTTTTATCGCCTATTCCATTTGTTGTGTTTGCTTAAATTTCTTGTTTGACCAACTGCGCTGTTTCGCAAAGCAAAACAGCGCAGTTGGTCAAACAAGAAACTTAAGCTCTACCTGTACCGTCGGTGGGAATCGAACCCACACTTCCGAAGAAACTGGATTTTGAATCCAGCGCGTCTACCAATTCCGCCACGACGGCTCGTGTAACTTTGTCTTAAAACTACTTAAGAATAAGGAAAAGTTGCGGTACTTCCCATCGGAAGCGCGGCAAAGGTAAGCAAGCATTGAGAAATCACAAGAAGAATTTGTAATAGTTTGTTCGTAGAGGTGAAATATAGTGGTTTGGCAGCTGGCAAAGATTACTTGTCGATCGATAAGCAAGTCTGGCAGGTGTTAACACAGAAAGCACATAACAACAAAAAACACAAAAGCAACTTCATTCAACCTATCGTATTATACCAACTCCGCCTCTAAGTCATACTCCGTAGCCGCATTCACCTCAACGGTCACCATGTCTCCGGTGCGGAGGTAGACGTCTTTTGCGGAGATGTAAACTTCGTTGTCTACATCTGGGCTGTCAAACTCAGTACGGCCAACGTAAACGTCGTTGTCTTTCCGGTCAATGATGACGCGGAGGGTCTGGCCTACTTTTTCTTCATTGAGTTCCAAGCTGATGTCTTGTTGGATGGCCATCAGGCGGTTGGCGCGTTCGGCTTTCACTTCTGCTGGTACATCGTCTGGGTAATCGTGGGCGATGGTGTCTTCCTCGTGGCTGTACTGGAAGACGCCGAGGCGCTCAAAGCGCATCTCGCGCACGAAGTCGCAGAGTTCTTCAAACTCTTCCTCCGTTTCGCCGGGGTGGCCAACGAGGAAGGTCGTCCGGATGGCGATACCGGGAACTACCTGGCGGGCGTAGTTGATGAGGTCCGTTGTTTCGGCGCGGGTTACTTGGCGGCGCATCCGCTTCAAGACATCGTCTGAGGCGTGTTGTAGCGGAATGTCGAGGTAGTTACAAACCTTGGGTTGGGCGGCCATCACGTCTAGGATGTCGCGGGGGAATTTGCTGGGGTAGGCGTAGTGCAGGCGAATCCATTGCAAACCTTCTACTTCGCAAAGCGCATTCAACAACTTGGGCAGGGCGCGTTTTTTATAGATGTCGAGACCATAATAAGTAAGCTCTTGCGCGATGAGCATAAGCTCTTTTACGCCGTTCTTAACGAGGTGCTTGGCGGAGGCGACGAGGTCTTCGATGGTTCGGCTGGTGTGGTCTCCGCGCATCAAGGGGATGGCGCAGAAGGAGCAAGTACGGTTGCAGCCTTCGCTGATTTTGAGGTAGGCGTAGTGGGCCGGGGTAGTGATGAAGCGCTCCCCGATGAGTTCGTGCTTATAGTCGGCTTCTAGGCGGGCTAGTAGGCCGGGGAGTTCCATGGTTCCGAAGAAGTCGTCCACTTCGGGGATGCCATCTTCGAGGTTGTCTTTGTAGCGCTGGCTGAGGCAGCCGGTTACGTAGAGCTTGTCGATGTCTCCTTTGTTCTTCTTGTCGGCGTAGAGGAGGATGGTATTGATGCTTTCCTCCTTCGCCAAGTCAATGAACCCGCAAGTATTGACGATGACGACATTGGCATCGTCTTCGCCGTCGTGCTTACCGTCGTGTTCTACCTCGTAGTCGTTGGCCATCAGCTGGGTGATGATGTTTTCGGAATCGACGAGGTTTTTGGAGCAACCGAGGGTTACGACGTTTACTTTGTCTTGGCGGAGAGATTTGGTTTTCATTGGCTATCGCTTAGCGGGCGCAAAGGTAGGAACTTGAGAGCTACCATGCGCACATCCTTTCCTTGCACCTGCGGCCGCGCCTACTAACAAGCGCTAATAATTTTCCTCGTTCAGCCTACCCCCGCAATACTTACAGTACAGGGCGTCATCGGCGTGTCCTTCGCGTGCGCAATAGCGGCAAACCTGGGTGTTGGTGTAATTGCTTTCGCTGTCGGGGCCAAGCATCTCGCTGGTAACGATGCCGGTAGGCACGGCGATGATGGCGTAACCGAGAATCATCACAACCGCCGAAAGAAACTGACCAACGGAAGTTTGTGGGGTAATATCCCCATAGCCAACCGTGGTAAGGGTTACAATTGCCCAATACACCGAGCGTGGGATGGAGCTAAAGCCTTGGTTTTCTCCGCCTTCGATCAAGTACATCACCGAACCGATGATCACGACAAGTAAGGTAACCGTGAAGAGGAAGACGGTGATTTTGTTTCGGCTAGCGATGAGTGCACGCCGCAATTGGTCTCCTTCGGTAAGAAACTTACCAAGTTTAAAAATCCGGAAAACCCGTAGCAGCCGCAGAATCCGGATGATGACGAAGTACTGCGACCCCGCCAAGAAATAACTCAGATAACTGGGTAAAATTGCGATCAAATCAATGATGCCATAAAAACTGAGTGCGTACTTCCAGGGCCGAATAGTGACCCAAAGCCGCATCACGTACTCGACGGTGAAAATGATCGTGAAGATCCACTCCAAAACGTCGAAAATTGCCCCATACTGGTTGTACCAGTCTTCCGAACTCTCCAACATCACAACAATAACGGACAAGACGATGAGTACCAGCAAGCCAATGTCGAACCACTTTCCGGTTCGGGTATCAGCCTCAAAAACAATCTCATGTACTCGGTCCCGAGTTCGGCGGTTGGCCATTTAAATGGAAATTTGGGCCAAAGATAAGTTAGAGGATACGTTTGGGGAGGAAGACTAGCTGTTTGTTATGCACACCCTGCCCAAGAAATGCGCTACCAATAATAGAAAAACAGTACATTTGTTCTTTGAGAACAAGAACCGATTAAAAAAACAAGTATGCTACTTAACGCCGTGATCATTGAAGATGAGCGCAATGGCCTCATCAATCTTAAGCACCTTTTAGCAGAACACTGTAAGGATGTGGAGGTGATTGGAGATGCTGGTGGCGTACAGAGCGGGTTGGCTCTTTTTAAACGTGATGACATCAAGCCAGACATTGCATTTCTGGACATCAACCTGCCCGACGGCAAGGTGTTCCAACTACTCAACCAGTTGCCCGAAATTCCTTTCGATGTGATTTTCGTTACAGCCTACGATCAATTCGCGATGAAAGCCTGTGAATACTCAAGCATCGGTTATATCCTCAAGCCAATTGACCCAGACAAGCTCGTCGAAGCCGTCGCCCGTGTTCGGCCCCGTTTGCAAGGCCGTACGGAAGAGCGCCTTCAGGTGATGCAACAGTTCACCAGCCACCCGAATTCGTTCGAGAAAATGTCCATCGCAGCACTAGATGGCATCCATTTTGTCAAAATAAGGGACATTGTTCGCTTTGAGGCTGAAGATAACTACACCCATATTTTCCTCAAGAGTGGCAACCGTATTACGGCCTCTAAAACCATCAAGGCATATGAGGACATGTTGGTGCCGTTTAACTTCTATCGGGTGCATAAACGCCACGTCATCAACATGAATTATATGAAAAAATTCGTTAAAGGTGACGGAGGGTACCTCATCATGGATGACGACGTAAAGATAGAGGTGAGCCGGAGAAGAAGACCCGCCTTTATGACACAACTTAGAGTTCTTCAAGACGTTCTTTAGGTTGTGTCAATAATTAGTGCTATTTTTGAACCGGTATATTATTCGCCTTGATCGGCACCTTCCGCTTCACCAGCGGTATGTTTTCAAACGAAGTTAAGGATTGTTTATGTCAAAAAATGGGAAAAAAACTATTGAAGAGCTGAAACGAGAGCAGAAAGGCAAGGTTCTGGATCGTAAGAGCATGGACAAGGTTGTCGGTGGTAAGAAGCGCCGTGGAAGCTGGCTGCGCCGCGTCTGCGGAGGCATTATGCCACAATAAACTGTTGTAGGTTTGCGTCCTAAAAGTCTTCATCTTACACCGGACGCGAACTCAATGACAGGAACCGAAACGACCACTACGGCGGCGGCTGTTGCACTAGAGGCAAAGCTAGCCCAAGCAACAGACCCTCTTCTCCAACTCAGCTTTCTAAACGAACTTATTGCAGGTTACGTTTATACGCGCCCCGAACGTGCAAAACTACTGTTGGCCCGTTTGAAGGACTTATTGTCCACTACATCTTCTTCCGAATCAGACTTTTACTACTGGCTTCTCCTAGGCAACCTAGAGAACCAAGAATATGATGACCAGAAAGCATTGGCGTCTTTCCAACGCGCAGTTGCTCGGGTAGACGATCATGGAGACATTGCGGAAAAAATTGAAGTCTATCTTGATTACCTAGGCATCTTGGTTAACCTAGAACGTATGGACTTGGCCCGAGAATACTACGACCGTAGTCTTCGTCTACTAGAATCTTACTCCTCAGACCGCCTCCGCTCCCGTGCGCTTTGCCGGCTTGGGTATTTCTATCTACACGACCACGGATTTGCCAAAGCAACACCCAAATTCTTGGAAGCCCTTGGCCTTCTAAACGGAGGAACCTTTGAACTGAACACAAAAGACCATTACTTCTACACACTAGCACAGACAGGGCTTGGCACCCTCTGGATCAGGCCAGACAGTGAAGAAAAAGCGGCAAATGCCTTCCGGTCAGCAATTGCTCGGTGCGAAACCATCGGGATGAACGCTCGGATTCCTTGGATCAAACTGAACCTCGCCAACGTTTTGGCAGATTCGGAAGAGTACGGTAACGAAGCAGAAGAAATTTTTCGCTCTATCATCAACAGCGGAGCCAATGGTAGTAAAGCTGCGATGCTGGCAGCCTACACCAACCTAGGGACCTACCTTAACGAAAAGAACAAGTCTGCGGATGAAATAAAGCCACTACTAGACGAAGCTGAGGCTATCTACCAGAAACTAGAGCATCCCAAAAAAGAAACCTTGGTGTCTATTGAAATGACGCGCGCTCAACTTTTTCTTGATGAAGAAGACTACGCGAGCGCCATCCAAAAGCTACAGGATACGCTCGAAATTGTAGAGCAAGCGAAAGATCCCGACAATTTAGTGCTCAATGGCTATGCTGCTGAGCTTTGCCAGTCGCTGGCCAAGTCTTATGCTGCTATCGAGGCGTACGAACTGGCTTACTATCACCAACGGAACGCAGACTACTTTCTCGACATCCACTACGAACTGCAAGATGCAAAACGACAGGAAGAATTTGCTGCTCGTTTTGAGGCCGAGGCGCGCGAGAAAGAGCGGGAAAGCCTCCAACTCCGGGCCAGCCAACTCCAGCTTAGGGCACTACGTGCGCAAATGAACCCTCACTTTTTATACAACGCACTGAACAGCATCCAGTCGTTTATCACTACTAATGATGCCAGCACGGCCTCCAAATATTTGGCCAAATTTGCCATGCTGATGCGGCGCAGCTTAGAGTACACCAACCGGGAATACATCACACTTGAGGATGAGATGGAATTTCTTCAAGATTACCTCGACATCAACTGCCACCTTCGTTTTGACGGCAAGCTCACCCACCTTGTCGAGATTGCTGGAGAGTTGGAAGAGGATATTATTGGAGTGCCTACTATGATCTTGCAGCCTTACGTTGAAAACGCAATTGAACATGGCTTGCGCAATAGACCCCGAGGGCATATCAGTGTCATCTTTCATTCCATCCCCGACGATGATGACAACATTATCGCTATTGTAACTGATGATGGTATAGGGAGGGCTAAGGTTGCTGAAATGCAGGCCAACGATGTTACCCGGCCGTACCACCAGTCTCGTGGTACTGAAATCACTAGGTCTCGCCTAGAACTATTGACCGACGACCCGCAGAATCGGGTATTGATTGAGGATCTTTTTCATGAGGACGGGACGGCTGCTGGCACAAAAGTGACCGTTCGCATCCCCTTGGCAGATGTTCTGCCTCGGCGCGGAAGATAACTTCACCAACCATTAGGGCGCGGCCGCAGGATGCAAGGAAAGTTAAAGAGATAGGGTAGGACTTCGAGGTTTTCCCTTACTACTTACGAACAATTGTAGGGCGAAGACTACCACCGCTGTTCTTCTTAATTTTTTCGGCAACAGCCCTGGATACGCCGTTGTCTGAAATGTCGTCTCCAAGAATAGAGTCATTACCAACGAAAGAACAGTCTTCAATGATGGTCTGCGTAGCGCCGTCGTCATTAGAGATGTTGTAGATCGCTGCGCCGTTCATCAAAGATGCATTGTTGATGAAGTCACATCCAAGAAGAAGAGGACTGGCTTCTCCGTTGGTGCCGTTGTTGGTTATACCTGCACCGGAGTTACTGCTGTTGCCTTCAAAAACACAATCCCGAAAAATCGGACTAGCCAACGACGCAATACCGTTGCTGTAAACGGCACCTCCGTTAAAATCAGCTTTGTTTGCTTTGAACTTGCAGTTCACAAAAGATGGACGACCAGTATCAATGAGAACCCCACCGCCATTGTGTGCCATGTTTGCTTCAAAAACACAGTTGGAAATCATGTGTGAAGAAAGATTTTCGCTAGCCATGATGTAAAGTCCGCCGCCAGCATTGCCTTTATTGAGGCCTTCTTTAAAGTTCCTGCTGTTGCCACCCGTGACCACAAAGCCATCAAGTGAAGTAACATTAACCCCGTCAGACGCTAGCGTTACAACAGTGTAAACATTGTCTGATACATCAGGAGTACCAACATTGCCAGAAAGAGTAGATGTTGCTTCTGCCTGACGATCAAAAAGCGTCGTTTCGTTGCCTGCAAAACCGCCATAAAGCTCAACACCCGCTGGTACAATGAAGGAGGCCTTTCTGCCCGCTATCTCATTTGGCTTGTACTCACCTTGCATCACCCATATCTGGTTTCCTGAAACAGCTTGCTTCAATGCAGCCTCAAGACTTAAAGCATCATCCCAAGATCCACCATCAGCGATTGATGTACCCGTAGGGGTAACATACAAGCGTTGTGCAACACAAGTAACAGAAAAGAAGAGGCAGATAAATAGTAAAGATGATTTCACGTTAGTCCATTTCAGTGATCCAAAAAAAGAAAGCAGCAAGCACGCACAGCGTGAAAGCTAGTCAAAATAGAAAGCAATATGGAATAACACAGAGGAGTAGATTGATGAAAGAGCACACTCTTTTACCAAGAAAGTAAGTAGATAGGAACCTGACTTACTCAAAATCCGAAGGCGTTAACTAGAATTTGGTGTTTATTGGTAGTTGTCAAACTAAAAACCATTGCTGATTTGAACGCTAAAATAGTGCATACATCCTGCATTATCATAGGTTTTGCGCCAAAAGGTCGTTTCTTTTAGGAAACGGTAGCTAAATTTAAAGGAACGGTGTTATGGATATTTCTCTAAAGCGTTGTACCTTGCAGCGTATTCGGACTGAAAATGGGAGAAAGGGTGGTAGAGCCCTGTTGTCAAAACGTACTATTAAGTTAACCAATTTGTTAAATGTCCATTGTGACTATTTTTATATCCCTCGTCTGAAATGAAGATAACTACTAAATACTCCACATTGCTCATGCTCACTTTGCGCCCTGTCCTGGTGGCAATAACTCTGTTGTTGTTCTCCGGCATTTCTTTTGCCCAAGATTTCCACTATTCGCAGTTCTACAACGCGCCTCTCCACCTTAATCCCGCCCTAACGGGAATCTTTCGAGGAGACATTCGAGCGATGGGAAACTACAAGTCACAATGGGTTGATGTACCGGTTGACTATAAGACCGTCACTCTTGCTATAGACAAGAAGTTCCTGAAAGTATCGAGCAAAAAAGGCTTCGTGTCAGGCGGTGTCGCTTTTAACTACGACCGAGCAGGAGACAGTAAGCTTACTTGGGCTAATCTGGACCTTAACCTATCCTATACTAAGGTCTTTTCTCCTAAGGTTATCCTTTCTGTAGGAGGGAAAGCAGCGATCATTCAGAGAGGTTTTGACAACGCAGGCTTGCGTTACAACGACCAATTCGACGAAACTCGAGGAGAGTTTAACGGTGCTTTGCCAACAGGAGAGCTGTACGACCAAGATGGCCAAATTTTCCCAGACTTCGGGCTTGGCATCAACCTGCGCTTACAGGCCAAGCAGACGGACCAATTGGTTATCCGTAACAACCGCCGTACTAAGCTGGACATAGGTGTGGCGTTGCATCACCTTACTTCACCGGATCAGGCGTTCTACGACAACGAAAGCGTTCCACTTGAGCGACGCCTTTCTCCTTATGTTACGGGTGTTTTACAAGTTCTTCCTATTGTTGATGTGGTCGGGGGGGTAACCTACCAAAACCAAGGCTCTTTCTACGACGAGTTGGTGATGATGCTTGGAGGCCGCGTTTGGGTGAAAAACACCCTCAACAAACAGATCAGTCTTATGGCCGGTATGGGGTTACGCCGAGACAAGACCCAAGATGCTTATTGGCCTACTTTTGAGCTGAGCTACAACAATCTAATGGTCGGGTTAAACTATGACTTCAACACCAGCCAGTTTGATATTGCAACAGAGAACAGAGGAGGCATGGAACTTTCCGTTCGGTACATCATCCGCAAGGTGAGACCGCTTCCCGAATTTAAGGTTTGCCCATTACTCTAATCCCCGCCCAATCCCAACAACTGATGACTAGAATCTACATAATAATTACACTCTTCGTTCTGGCCTTACCACAACTTTTTGCCCAGAACCAAAACCAATCCTTTGAAGGATATATTGCAGCTGCTGACCAAGCGGCCCAGCGAGATGATCATTACAATGCTTACCGATTGTATGCCATTGCTGCGGAAGATGAATGGAACGATGATTCTGCTTACGAATCACGAATTGGTGAGACCTACTATAAGGCAGGAACTGCTGCTTACCGCGCTACCGCTTACAGAGAAGCCGAAAAGTACCTTATTAAGTTACAAAGCCTTCCTGCTGTTGACGAGTATCCGCTTTCTCAGTACTACATGGGGCAGGCTGTATTCCGCCAAGGTCGTTATGACCAAGCGGTAGCTCACTTCCAAGAGTTCCTGGAAAACCAGCCGCGTGCACCAGAAGCTTACCGTTCCATCGCACAAGCCCAAATTAATGATGCCGACTGGGCTATTGATGCACTTACTCGTGCGGAAGACATACAGCTTAATCACTTACCAGCAGGAATCAATACCACCGAGTCCGACATTATGTTCGTTCGTGGCAAGGGTAGTGCTCGTTATTTCTCTTCCAATGCTTTCGAGTACAAGAATGACTCATTAAAGCCTAAGCGTTCCCTTAGCCGTATCATGCGACAGACAGGCAACGCCACCGCAGAACCACTACCAAACAACATCAACCTACCGAATAAAAGTGTAGCCCATACTGCGTTCAATAAGGAGATGACGAAAGTCTATTACTCGGTATGTGACTTCCGCAACTACGATGAACTAATCTGCGACGTGTACCGCGCAGATGTTTCCGCTGATGGAAACTGGACGAATCCGCAGAAAACCAGCATAAACCAGCCTGGTTTTAGTACCACACAACCTAGTATTGGCGCTGATGATGATGGTAAAGAATACTTGTATTTCGCCTCTGACCGGCCTGGAGGAGAAGGAGGGCTTGATCTCTACCGGGCCCCTCTTTCTGCTGATGGTGAACTCGGAACGGCTACTAGCTTAACCGCTTTAAATACAGCTGGAGATGATGCATCTCCGTTTTTCTATGCTCCACGGAAAACACTTTATTTCTCAACCAATGGCCGTTTTACTTTTGGTGGTATGGATGTGTATAAGTCCTACCTTATCAATGATGTATTCCGCAACCCGGTCAATATGGGAGCACCGGTAAACTCTGCTGCCGACGAAGCTTACTACACACGTTTTGATGACCCTGATCAAGCATACGTTGGCAGTCGTCGCCCTAGTGGCGAGGCTTTATTTTACACTGACGCACGAGACGTCTGCTGCTATGACTTGTATGAGTTTACACCAGACAATCGGATTGATCTACAAGTCACCACCCTCAACAAACTCAACCAAGAGGAACTGGAAGGAACTACCGTTAAGTTGTACAAAATTACTCCTAACGGCCCTGAATTGGTAGACGAGATTACTAACCTTGACGGAAACGAGTTTAACTTTAAGGTAGAACCCGGCATGAAGTACGAGTTGGTTGCGGAAAAGGACGGCTTTACAACGGCGCTAGACAAATTTGACCTCTCTGACCCAGAACTTAGTGAGCTTCCTTTCATCGAGCGTATTCTTAAGCTGAACCCCAAGATTGACCTTGATGTATTTACCTTCAATAACGCCGACGAATCTGAACTTGAAGGCGTAACCGTCAAGCTTTTTGAAGTAGCTGATGATGGCGGCCTTACACTCGTGGAGGAAATCACTAACCCTACAGCAAACGATGCTCACTTCGAACTTGAGATTGGTAAAAACTATAAGGTAGAGGCTGTTAGGCCCGGTTTTGGCAAGTCTGACACTGACGTTGACTTGCGCGAGTACAACTCCAATGAAGGCAGCAAGACTATTAGCCGCGATCTTTACTTAGGGCAAGAACTTGAAGTCTACGTAATTGATGGTAGAACGGATGAACCAGTCTCTAGCGCAACCCTGAAATTGGTTCGAGCTAGCGGAAAGCTAGTCTCCGAATCTACTAACACTACGGGGAACGATTTCTACTACACCGTCAACCTGAATGAACCATTCGTCTTAGACACGAAACGTGCGGGCTATTTCCCTCGTACGGATACGCTGCGTTTTTCTCAGCAAGACCTTATTGATGGAGACGGTAAACTGGTTTATTATGTACCACTCTTCAGCAACGACCTCAATGAGTACCTTCCTTTCGAGGTCTACTTTGACAATGACCATCCTGATCCGGATTCCTACAGTACTACAACCAAGTTAAACTACGAGGAAACTTACACTCCTTACATAGATCGTCGTGAAGACTTCAAGAAGGAGGCTAGCGAAGGACTGGACGCTGAGTCTGGATTTTTAACCAAAGGAGACATCGACCAGTTCTTCGACCAAGAAGTTGAAGCTGGCTGGGAACAACTCCGTCGGTTTTCGGACGCACTTATCTTCCACCTAAACAGCGGTGGGGAGTTTGTCGTAGAGCTTAAAGGCTTTGCTAGCCCTAGGGCACCAACGGAATACAACCGCCGCTTGAGTTCCCGCCGGAACATGTCGTTGAAGCATTTCTTTAGAGATTATAAAGGTGGTACAATGGCTAAATACATTGAAGGAGGCCAACTTACTTTTTCCGAGGCAGCCCTTGGTGAAACTACCGCAGACCTTGACAAGATATACGAACTGATCAACCGTGAACGTGAATCTATTTATTCAACTATCGCTTCTTTAGAGCGCCGTGTCGTCTTACGTAGCGGAGTATCATTAAAGAAAAAGTAAACCATCACTAGCGTACATTTTAAAGTATTGTAACCGTGAATTTATCCCAAAACATACATCTCTCTCGTCTTACCGGTGGTTGTTTAATCCTTCTACTTGGCTTATTTACTAGTAGCCCACTGTTGGCTGCAGGCATTAAAGATATTGCCCCAACCGCAGCAGATGCTCCCGTAATGCTTGAAACAGGCAGGGTTGGCTTCAACAATTTTGCCGATTTTGGCGTAGAGCCAGAAGGCCGACTTTACGTATCCTTTGGTGATGCCAGTGAAGTACTCTACCTAGGCCTTTCCATTGGTTACAATAACGATGGAGAACCTTACAACAGCACAACCCGAGGCCGCTATAGGTTCCAGATCAGAAAGGATGACCCTAGCAATGGTAACCCTATCGTTCATGGCCCTTTTACAGTGACCAACCTTAACGCCAATATCTCTTCTTATGCAGACGCTGAGTATGGTATTTACTCGACGGATGAAATATCTGGTGGTGATTCAATGTATGTCTTCCGCCCCGGAGACACAGGAGAATATTACATTGAATTTGATGACGCTAACGTTAGTAGCAGACAGGTGAACATTCCGTTTTGGGACTTCACTGTAGTTCGTGACGGTGCTGTTCGTGATGGGCGTGTTTGGTCTCGAGGTTGGGCGTTTCGTACTCCTTTAGTAGACGGGACATCGCCTCCTGATTGTGTATGGGACCGTGAGTTCAATGGTGTGCTGTACAGCTATACCGAAGATGGATTTGTATCTGAGATTAATTTCGAGAACTCAGGCTTTCAGGGCCTCTCCTTTAACATTGCTTTTAATGAAACAGGCCCTGGTACAACGGGTAATTTGGCCGAAGATCGTAAATCTGTTGCAGGCTCAAACGAAACAGCTAACGCACGACAGCATAGAATCTTTCTCTCACTACCAGATATTGAAATATTCCCTGATGGTGTTTGTGGTGAAGTAACCGCTGGAGATTCTTTTATATGTGGCGGTGTTGATCTCTACTGTCTTGAGGTAGAAGTGACCCGGCAAGGCCAAGTAGAAATTATTCTTGACTTTGACGGTAACGGTACCTTAGATGATAATGGTATGGACGTCGCGCTCGTTTACGACTTCCATCCCGATAGCCTAACGGCTTGTATCCCATGGAGTGGCCTTCTTGCTGATGGCACCCCAGTAAGCTTTTCAGACACTGTTGATGTGATCATCAACTATGCGCAAGGGGTTCAGCATTATTCTGCTTACGATGTAGAATTCTTGAAAAACGGTTTCTGTGTAGAAACCATACGCCCAACTTGCAACCAAGGCCAATTAACCTCTAGTCGCCTTTTTTACGATGACCGCGAGATTCCTGAAGACCCAGGCACTGGAGCTTCAAAGGACGGCCGAGATGGTTGTGATTGCGGAGATGGTTGCCGGACGTGGACCAATTTCTCCCTCAACGCTGGAGGAACCTGTAATTCGTTTAATGATAATGAAACCAATGGTTACGGTGATAAGAGTACATTGAATACTTATTGGTTTGCCAGTAGCCAGGTCGAGTTCAAGGCTCGAGTCCCTGTGATTAGTGCTAATATTGTAGGCCCTACGGAACTGTGTGAAGGAGAAACGTCTTCGCTTACGGCTATGGATAATGGTATTATTGGCACTCCAAGCTACCTTTGGGAGGGACCGGGTGTTGAAGGAAGTACGACCAGTTCGGTTGATGTATCTGCCGCCGGAACCTACTGCGTCACGATAGTTGATCCGGTTGGTTGTAGTAGCCGTACGTGTACCGATATAACGGTTACGGACTTTGATGCTAGCCCTTTTCCCCAAGCACTAGATATTTGCTTTGGTGAGACGATTACCCTGCCCGAAGGAGGCAATATAGACTACGATTACATCTGGAGCCCCAACGTTGGTATTGATGACATCAACTCTAACCAGCCTACGTTCAACCCTACCGAAACAACTACTTACACTGTAACTATTACTAATAGCAACTCTGTTGGTTCTGTTTGTTCAACAACAGAAGAAGTTGTTATTAATGTCTCCCCAGACATAAATCTCCAAGTGATTGGTGGTGGTCCGATTTGTGATGCTACCCTAACACTAACAGCTTCTACAGATGTAGAGGCCGACATTGTATTGTTCAACCCTGCTGGTGTACAAATAGCAACAGGTAACGAATTTACGCTTGATGTAAGCGGAGAATCTGACTACCTGATTGTTGCAACGGGCGCACAAAACTGTACGGACAGCATCGTCTTTACGGTTAGCGGAGGGCCGGTTGATATTTCTGTTCCTGATACGGTTCTTAGCTGTCTTAGTGACGGTGTCAACCTTGCGGTAACCAACCTGGATGCTAATGATGAGCTTTCCTACGTGTGGTCTCCTGCGGGGTTGTTCGACCCTTCTACCATTAATTCTGCCAACCCTACCTTCATTGGTGGCGAGGGAGACTTTGCTACTTCCGTGACGGTTACCAACCAGTACGGCTGTTCCACTACTGAAAACGTCCGTGTAATCATGATTGACGACAACGGAGAGCTATCGTTTACTACTATGCTAGGCTGTGATGGCTCTACAGTTGATATCGTCAATACAAGTACGGTATCGTTTGGATATGTTTACGACTTTGGTGACGGTAGCACTTCTACAGAGCGTAACCCTTCACATTTCTACAGCACGCCCGGTACTTACACGATTACACTTGATTTGATCTACGATCAGAACTGTGTTGCTAGTGTAACTCGGGAGGTTACAACCTTCCAGTCATTGCTCAATGCTGATTTAAGAATTGGCTTAGGCGACTGTGGCAACGGTTCAGCAACGTTGAACTTTACAGATGCTAGTATTAACGCAACCGGAGACGTACTAGAATATGAGTGGGTCTTTACGGGAGTAACCCCCACAACTAGTACAGATCGGAACCCAACGGTTACGGTTTCAGAAAGTGGAACGATTACCGCTACATTGACCGCTACCTCGGTGGATGACTGTACTTCTGACTTTGACACTACAATCACTGTTAACCTTGCAGAGGTTAATCTTGCGGATGAGATTCTTGTTTGCCCCGGTGAATCTGCGGAACTTAATCCTAGCGGTGATGAAGGCCTTAATTACAACTGGTCTTCGACGAATGGATTTTCTTCTAGTGATCCCAATCCGGTCGTTAATGTAGCTGGTACTTACATAGTAACGGTGACCACGAACTCTGCGGACTTCAATTGTAGTCAGATTGATTCAGTTGTAATTTTAGCTCCAATCATAGAAGCGGACTTAACTGTTGGCTTGGCTGATTGTGGGGATGGTTCTGCAACCTTGAACTTCATTGATGCTACTAACACGAATGTAGTTGGATTAGGCTATGAATGGACTTTTACGGGCGTTACTCCTACAACGAGCACGAACCAGAGCCCTTCGGTTACTATTTCCGAGTCGGGTACCGTGACAGCTACGCTAGAGGTAACTTCTAATGACGGTTGTTCCTCTACGCTGGATACGACCTTTACGGTTAACCTTGCAGAGGTTAACCTCGCAAATGAAATCCTTGTTTGCCCCGGTGAGTCTGCTGAACTTAATCCTGGTGCAAACGAAGACCTTATCTACAGTTGGTCTTCTGACAATGGCTTTACGTCAAACAACCCCAACCCTATCACTAACGTCGCCGGTACATACGTTGTAACGGTTACCTCTAATTCTGCTGATTTTAATTGCAGTAATGTTGATTCTGTGACGGTACTTGCTCCGGCCCTAGAAGCTGGCCTAGCGGTTAGTTTAGAGGATTGTGCTGACGGTGCTGCAACCCTGAGTTTCATGGATGCAAGTACCAATGTAGTAGGCCTGAATTACTCATGGACCTTCACCGGAGGCGTTAGCCCAGCAACCAGCATGGACCAGAACCCTTCTGTTACCATTTCTCAGTCAGGAACGGTTACTGCTAGATTGGAAGTGACTTCTAATGATGGTTGTTCTTCTGCTGTTGATACTACTTTCACGGTTAGTCTTACTGCCGTTAGCCTGATGGATGAGGTGCTTATCTGCCCAGGTGAATCTGCCGAACTCAACCCAGGTGCTGATGAAGGACTGGTTTACAACTGGTCTCCCGCTAACGGATTTGACCCTACAGATGCAAACCCAGTTACTAGCGAAGCAGGTACGTACATTGTTACTATAACTTCTACGGTTGCTGACTTCAACTGTGCTAACAATAGCATCGATACGATAACTGTTGTTGTTGCGGATAGTATTGGGCTCACCGTCAACGGGCCAGACGGCCCAATTGGAGACGGTGATGGAGGCAACGGCGGCGGCGGCGGAACCGTCGAACTTCCAACCTTGCAAACCTGTGGTGCTCCTGTTGACCTGACCGTAGACCTAGGAACTGAAGGCGATGTAGACGTAACTTACACTGATCTCGACGGCAACGTCTTAGGAGGAGGAGGAAGTATTACCGTTAGCCCTAACGGCCGTGATACGGTTGTGATAACGGCAGTAAACGAGTTTGGATGTACCGAACGGGATACAGTTGTGATCGTGAATACACAGGTAAACGCTGGTATAGACGTTGGCGCAAATGGCCTTAACTTCTGTTCCGCTACGGATACAACCATATCAGTTACCAACTTTGATCCGGCAGATACCCTGACCTACGCATGGGGGGCCAATGAAATTATCATTGGTTCACTCACAAACCAAACTGTTGATATTGTAACTCCGGCAGAGGGAAGCGTAGACATCTTCCTGACGGTTACTAACCAGTTTGGTTGTGATACGATGATCATGGTTACGGTTACTTCGACGCCCTTTACGCCCAACCAGTACCCTGATGTAATTCAGCCTTGTTTTGAGGATGGCTTTACTATTGAGGGAGGTGCCGCTGTAGATGGTTACACTTACGAATGGTTGCCAGACGGCGACCTTGACCTAACGGACCCTGCTAACCCAGTAGGTACCTTTAATCAAGACGGAGGGCTATCCGTTACCATCACAGACCCACTAACAGGGTGTAGCGAAACCCAAGCTATTGAGGTTGATGTAGCACCAGAAATTAGCTTCATGGCTAGCCCGACCGATACGGTTATTTGTGACCCTGCAAACATTACGGTTGGTGGATCTTCCGTCAACGATGACGTGGTCATCGTTTGGTACGACGACCCAGAGCTGACCAACCAAGTTGGAACTGGATCAACTTACGTAGTAGAAGCATCAGAAGTAGGACAGACCTACAATGTTTACGGTGAAGCTACAGACCCTAACACTGGCTGTCGGCAAGTGATACCTGTAACGGTATCTGTATCTAATATCACGGCTGGCCTCCCGCTAGACGATGTGAACGCTTGTTCTGGAGAAGGGACTTCCATCTTTGCACCTGGCGGTGTTCTTGGTAACCTTGTATACAGTTACTCGCCTCCTGAACTGATTGATGATTCTGACCCTAGCAACCCAGTTTTTGCGGGCAACTCGAACTCAACGGTTACAGTTACTACTATCGACCCCGCTACCGGCTGTAGCTCCATTAAAGAGGTGAACATTACCTTCACGGAAATAGGTGGACTTACCGGATTGGCAGACCTTGATGATATTTTCCTTGGTGGAACCTCTACACTTTCCGTGCTAGGCGACTGTGTTGGTTGTACGTACGAATGGACGGGTGGAAACGGAACCATTACGCCTAATACGGGGCAAACCGTGGAGGTGATGCCCGACGAAGCAGGTGATGTAACCTATGAAGTGGCTGTAACCCTGAACGGTTGTACGGTCATCATTCCGATTACATTGCGGGTACAAGACCCGCTTTGTGATGAAGAGCGAATCTTCATCCCTAACGCCTTTACGCCAAACCAAGATACCAAGAATGACGTGATGCGTGTACGGACGAACTTCGCCGACCAAATCACTGAGTTCCGTTGGATTATCTATAACCGCTGGGGCCAAGAGGTCTATAACTCTACCGACATCAACGACAGTTGGGACGGCACCCAAGAGGGTGATGACCTAGAGCCTGATGTTTACGGCTACTGGATTCGCCTTGTTTGCCCAACGGGCGAACCGTTTATCAAGCAAGGTAATATTACTATCCTGCGGTAAGTAAGGTAATAAAGGACGAAAGGGCTAAAGGAACAGGTTTCCTTTAGCCCTTTCTTATTTGTACTGTTAGAAGCTTCTTTTTGGTTGCAATAGCCTTTCGGAAAAGTATGTCCCTTCAAGAAGATAAACAACAAGGGGAAATACTTGTGGGTAGACTTCACCTCCTACGGTGGGCTGTCCAATTTGCTGGTGTTGCTCCGTAGTCACCTCACCCCAAACCCCTCTCCAACACGCCTCGCCTCCGGCTCAGCGGAGAGGGGCTTTTATAGGGAAACGCTTCGCGTTTTCAGGGTGAAAATCCGTAACGGGCTAACATAGGCAGATTAGACAGCCTACCCCGTAGCGTCCCTTGCCCGAGCTGCGAAGCAGCGAATAAGGGTAAGGGACCTGCGGGCGTCCGGACGGGTAAACCTCGTTGGTGCTGATTTCAATTTTTAAAAACTACTAACGAAGAACAGGAGTGGGTCCAAACCTCCCTTTGCACCTGCGGCCGCGCCCTAAAACATCCGCTTGCGCCGGAAGTAGGCGATCACGGCAATACTCATGGTGATAGAGATCAGGATGATGCCGAAGAAGGCCCAAAGGCTGCCCGATTCGTAGGGCACAGTGACGTTCATACCGAAGAAGCTCGCGATGACCATCGGGACGGTAAGGATGATCGTGATGAGCGTAAGCCGCTGGATGGTGATGTTGAGGTTGTTGGAAATGATGGAGCCGAAGGCCGACATGGTTCCGTTCAAGATGTTGGTATAGATGTTG
>CALEDI010000223.1 GCA_937949535.1 uncultured Lewinella sp.
TCCAAAATCTGGTGTGGGGGAAATTAACATTTAATCTCGACGGTCGTCGTCTCTTGATGAGACGACCGCCGATATTAAATATCAATTTCTTTCTAATTCGTTCTTCTGCAAAGCTAAAGGAGGTCCTGAGTACGCTTCAGGACCTCGAAGCGTTCGACTGAAATGCCTGGCGTAGACGGCATTTTAGTCGATCCTTTGAGCGTCCGGCACCCCAACCTCACGTTTCACAAGGTTTTAATATTCAGTGGTCAGCAATCAGGCTACCGCACTGAGTAGCTTGGATGCTGTAACCTGATCGCTGAATACTCAAAAGAAAGCCTGCACCTGCGCTCGCCCAACATGTACCGTCTTGGCCTCTCCCGTCTGCCGGCCTTCATAGCTGAGGGTGAGTTGTAAGTACTGCCCGAGTTGGCGCGTTGCGCCCACGTTCCAGAGCAGGTTGCGCCCCGGCTGGAGGCCTTGTAATAAGGCAAAACCTACGGGGCTTCGCGCTTCGCCCTCCAACTCAATATCAACCCAACGAAAACGAGCCGTGAGCCAGTTCTTGTAGTTGCCTTCCAAGTCGATCTCTAGGCGGTCCGTCCGTTCGCCCCCACCACCGAGGAGGGTGTTTTCCTCTCGCCCCACAATGACTTTCGTGACCAGCCGAAACTCCCCCGGTTGCCAGTTAATACTCGGCGCTGCGCTGCGAAAGTCGATCCGAAAATCTTTATTGTTGAAAAATTCCGAATCAGCAGCGCGCGCACCTGTAACCGCAGCGGCTTCTAGAGATAGCTGATCATTGGGGCGATAACGAAAGCGCAGGGTCCAGTCTTGGGTTTGGGTAGACTCATAACCGGTGGTCAAAACGCGACGATTGCGCCGGTCTGCGTTGCTGAGCTGGATGTCGTATTTCGGATTGGAACGATTGAAGAATAAACCATGACGACGTTGGACGTTGAGCGCAACCAAGCTAGAATCTGCTACCCCAAGTTGGAGCGGGTTCCAAGCCTGAATTGCCGGACTGTCCCGTGTTTTGCGGTCAATGATGACGCTGGTGTTGAGCGCGAAGCGACGAAGCTGTTTTTTGATGCCCTTTGCGTCTCGCCAAAGCCGGCTGGGGTCCCAGTTGATCTTCTGGTTCAGGGCTACGTTGTCGGTCCGGATGAAGTCGTTGGTGAATACGGAAACGCGGACGTAGTCTCCGATGTCGGCAAAGGGCGTGATTTCCATCTCGTTCGGCTGGATGCGGCCGTCGTTGTTGTACAGACTGTCTTGCCAGATGTATTGCCCTTGGCCTGCGCCAACGAATAGGTACTGGAAGTCTACCCTTGGCTCTTGGCCGTTGCCGACTTGGTAGGTGGTCTGGGTTCGGAGGCTGCGCTCTAGGGCGTTGGTGCGGAGGTCTAGCCGGCCGAGGAAGGTCCGGCTGGGGGTGTCGTCTACCAGTTCGCGGTCGTTGACCGCGAGGTCGCGGAAAGTGAAGTTTCCGCCGAATTGGACGTTCTTGCTGGCCGTATAGTTGCCTTCGGCGGTAAGCTCTCGGGCTTCGGTAGATACCACAAGTTCGTCGCCCTTCGGCAGTTGATCCGTTCGTTGGTTGGCACTGAGGCTGAGCTTGTATTTATCGTTGGTGGGCAGGGCGATGCCGAGGGTGTAACGGTCGAACTGGAAGGATAAGGGCGAGAGCGTGTCGACCCCGTTTTGCTGCCGCAAAGACCGTTCGCCCTGATAGGCCGATTGGAGGGTCCAGCCGCCGAGTTTCTCGAAGGTCTTGCTGATTTTTAGACTTGGCCTGCGGAAGCTACCGTCGGCAACTTCGTCTTTGCTTTCGAGAAGGCTTAGGTTGCCATCTACTCGCCAGTTTTCTGCATTGATTTTTACGGCGGCGGCGTGGCGTTTGCCAGCGTAACTTTCGCCTCTGGTGAACTGCTCATAGTCGTAATCGATGCGCCCCAAACGGTCTTTCACGAACCCTAGGCCCGCGCCGAGGAGCTGTTCGTTTTCTCGCTCGGGTTGCACCGTTCCGAGGCGGTTGCTGAGGTTCCAGTTTCGGAAAAATTCGGGGCTGCGGTAGGGGTTGATGGCGTTGAAGCTCCGCTCCACAAATTCATAATGGCCGCGCCCCGCTACGTACCACCCGAGCGAGTCTGGCCCGATGGTCAGCGTTCGGTCGGCGTCGAAGCGGAGGGCGCTACCGCCGTCGTCGTCCGCATCTTCGCGGCTAAAACGGTTCAGGTCGAGTTTGCTGCGCGAGCCCTCGATGCGGAGTGCGCCGTTGTCTTTAAACCGGTACTCCCCGCCCAGGGCGATGAGTTGTTGCTGGGTGGGCGCAACGAGGTCGATGATGGGCGCGAAGTTGCCGAGTGGGGTGCAGGTTGCTGGGTCGGAACCGACGTAGCGGAAGACGCGCTCGTTGGCCGGTCGGTTGGTATCCAGTTCGTATTCCCCGAAGCCTGTACCGCGCTCGGTGAAGGTGGCTACGTAGCGGCCAGCGGTGGAGTTCAGGAGGTAGACCGTGTCGATGATTTGGCCGCCACACAGGTAGCTCGTGTCTCGGAGTTGGTAGGTGGCGCGCTGCTCCGCGCGCCCATCAAGCGTGTCGAGGCTGAGAATGGGGATGCCGCCTTGGCCGTCGCCGAAGGCGGCCAATTGGGCGCGTTGGTTGGCGGTCAGGTCTAGGTCGCCGGTGGCGGTGCGGCTGTCTTGTTGGGTGTAGGCGTTGAGGTAGGCGCTGAATGCTCCCCCAGACTTCTGGAGGGGGGAATCGTAGCGGACGCCGCCAGTAGCGAGGGTACGGAGGTAACGCTGGTCAGCAAACTCATACTCGGCCGTGATGCGGCTGTCGCGGGTAATGATGCGGCGGGTGGTGAAGGTGAGTTCGGCGAGGTTGTAATCGATCACGTAATCGCCGTCGAGGCCGCGCACGAGGAGTTGGCCGTCGAGGAAGATGCGCTCCGTTCCGGCCAAGACGATGAGGAAGCGTTGGTTGCCGTTGCCGACGAGTTTATACGGCCCCTGGTTGCCCTCGATGGGTTGGATCTGCTGGCGGGTGAACTGGCCTCGGGCTACGGCGATGGAGGCGGTGGTGGTGAGTCCTCCCCAGTCCCCCGAGGGGGGGGGAGATACGGAGGACAGTGGGTTAATCGCTCCCCCCTTCGTGGGGCTGGGGAGGGCTTGCCCTTCAACCTTCTTTGCACCTGCGTCCTCGCCCAAAACACTGGTAAAGGTTGCGCCCTCCAGTTTTTTGAAGTAGCGCAGAAAGTAGCCGTCCGGATTGCGCAACTCGTAATCTCCGGCCGTGAGGGTACTGCGGTTTTTCTTTAGTTGGATGAATATTTTGTCGAACTCGCGGAGTTGCTGGGTAGTGCCTTCTGGCTGCACGGGCAGGCTCTCGTCGGTGATGGCGGCGGCCACCTCGATGCCGTTGCCCAGCTCGCCGTTCATCTGGAGGTTGAAGGCGGAATTGAGTACCAAATCCTGCCGGTTGCCAAAGCTGATGGCGCGGCTGAAACTGCCGTTGGTGCGCACTTTCCCGTCGTTGTCCAACAAGCCGGAACGGACGTACTCGTCGTAGCCGCCGATGACGAGGCCCGCCTCTTCTCGGATGAGCTGGGAGGAGTCTAGCAAACGCACCGTTGCGTCGAGCGCGAAGGGTAGCACGCGGTAGGTAGCACGGATAGCCCCAGCCTCTCGGTCGTCAAATGGCGTGTCGCGCCAGATGAGAAACCGGCCTTTTAGCTCGTAATATGATGCGGGCAACACCGTCCCTGTTTTCGGGTCGGTGATGCGGAGGCTGTTCGGCACTACCGTCAGGCTGTCCAGCAATTGTCCTGCGGGGTTTATCGCCACGATCGTGTCGCGGAGATTAGACAGCGGGCTTGTCTGGGCCATAAGCCCACCGGTTGCGGGCAGTAAGGCCAGCAATAACCACATCCAAATTTTCGGTCCGATCACGGTAAGGGGAACGGTTGAAGGGGCCGCTTTGGTTTGATACTCGAGGTATTAGGAGTGTGGCTTGGTAAATATCCAGAACGTAGCGGAAAGAGAGTCGCTTTGGAATATCTTGCGACGTATAAACCCAACCGTATGAACGCCATCTCGCTGTGGACTCGGCTCTTTTTACTCTCCCTACTTCTTTTACCGGCGCATTGCACCTGCGTGCGCGCCCAAACTACCGTACTAGATAGCCTAAAGGCAGTACTTCCCCTGGAGAAAGACCCGCTGCGCCGCATCGATCTTCATGGGGGCATCCTGCGGCAGTGTATATTTTACGGCGATTTTGAGCAGGGCAAAGAACACATTGACGAGATCGCAAAGCTTTCGCGGGAGGCAGGCTATATTCGGGGAGAAATTCAGGCACTACTGTTTCAAGCACGCTACCTAGAAGAAGAAGGCGATCCCGACTTTATGGAAGCCTTCACCGCAGCGAAACACCTGGCCCAGCAGCACGGTGACCAGCGGGCACTCCGTTCGATAATCTCTGATGAATTACTCGATCTATACGACGCCGGAGATATTACTGGCTACGAACAAAAACTCAATGAGTACAGAACAGAATACCCGCCCAAAACGCCAGGCCAACGCGCTAGCTTTTTGTGTTCGGAAGCGGATTTGCACCTGCTAAGGGGCGAAGACAGCCTCGCGTTGGCTAACTACCTTCGTGCGCTACCACTTTACGATGAACACAGCCGTAACCCACCCGTAATGCCGGAACTCGGCCGACCATCCGTTCTACACAACACAACGCCCTACGTTAACCAAGCGAAACTGTTGGTAGAAATGAGTCGCCTCACGATGGATATGGGCGACTTTGGAACGTCAATTGATTACTTGGAACGCGCCCAGACCATCTTCACAGATGCGGAAGCAGATGCCTTCGTAAGTTGGACGCTGATCGACCTCAGCGAGGCGTACGCCGCCAAGGGTGAGATGGAAAAAGCCGCCACGACTGCGCAACAAGCCCTCGCTACCTTCGAGCGACTCGGGCGTCAGCCAGACCTGGCGGATGCTTACCAAACACTGGGGCTTCTTTACTACGAACAAGAAGATTACGCTGCGGCAGAACGCTTTTTCCTGAAAGGGTATGCGATTGCCGAACCCTTAAATGACCATACCGTTAACTGGGAATTTAGCGAAGCGCTTTACGCACTCTACACCCAAACTGAGCAAGCCGGAAAAGCGCAGACTTACCTGGAAAAAGGCCTGGAAATAGCCCGCGATAGCCAAGATGAAACACTGATTGGCCCGGCACTTGCCAATTTGGGGCGCGGCTTGGTGCAAAACAACCGCTACGAGCAGGCCATCCCTTACTTGCTGGAAGCCCGAACGATTACTGAGCAAATGAACGATCCGAGCTACGTCTTCGCAGCGGTAGAAGGTCTCACGCAAGCTTACCTAGGGCTGACCAGGCTGGATTCTGCCGCACACTATTTAGCGGCAACAAAGGCCATCACGGATGCTCATTTTAATATTGTCCAAAAACAAACGACGGCCGCACTGGCGGTAGCCGTGGCCGAAGCACAGAAAGACTACAAAGCGGCTTTAGCCGAACTGAAAGTCTACAACACTTACAGCAAGCAACTCTTCTCCGGAGCTGCTCAGGGTAAGCTCAAAGCGGAGGAGGTGCGGCAAAACGTGAACGATATAAATAAGGAGAAGGCGCTGGCGGAGCAGCAAGCAGCGTTGTTGAGCGAGCGGAACCAACTGTATTTGGCCTTGACGCTGGTGCTACTTGGTCTTCTGATTTTCGCAGCCTATGCTTACCGCCAGATCAGAAAGGTAAAGCAACAACTGGAAGCCCAGAACCAGCAACTGGAACAACTCAACGCCACGAAAGACAAGTTCTTCGGCATCATTGCCCATGATATTCGCAGCCCGATCGTAGCGCTCGACGGGGTGGGAGAGCAGATGAGCTACTACCTCGAAAAAGGGAAGACGGATAAACTCGAACGCCTCGCCGGCCGAGTGAACGGTACCGCCAAACGACTGAGCAGCTTGCTGGACAACCTCCTGAACTGGGCGTTGCTCCAACAAGGCGTTATTCCGTACCACCCCAAGGCGATTAATATAACCGATATAGGAAACGATATTTTCGAAATGTTTCGCAGTAACGCAGAGGTTAAAAACATTTCGCTCCGTCTGGAGGTAGAAGATGGACTGAAAGTTCATGCTGACGAGGCCGCACTGCAAACCATTCTCCGCAATCTGGTTTCTAACGCCATTAAATTTACTCCGGAGGGCGGTAAAGTTTCCATCAGAACCGAAAACAAGGGCGATAAAGTCTTCATCACTGTCAACGATACGGGCACCGGTATTTCGGCGGAAAAAATGAAACAACTCTTCACCTTGGAAAAAACGAGTGAACCGGGCACCGCCGGCGAAAAAGGTACCGGCCTGGGCCTGACGCTGGTGAAGGAGCTGACCGAACTCAACAAAGGCTCGCTGCGGGTGAGCAGCGAGCCTTTGGTTGGGTCTGAGTTTCGGATTAGCCTGCCTGCGGAAAGCTGAGGCGCTTATTTCAGCTTATCCGGCGAGTTATTACTCTTGATCAGCAGCTGGATGTTGTGCTCCGTCGGGAAATCCATCACCACCATGCCGTAGGTGCCACGCCTGTTTCCCGATTTCGACAGACTCTTTTTCAGTTTTGGGGTCATGTATTCAGCGATGTCGCGCGGCGTACTGGCGGCGGTGAAGAAGCCCGCGATGAGGTCGTCCGCGCCCTCGGAAAGTCCGTTCTGGTTGAAGGCGCTGAAGTAGAGCTTTTGCCGGGGGCTCTGCTCTTCCCGACAGGTGACCATCTGGGCCCAGTTGCTTGTATAGCGGGCTTCTTCATCGCCATCGTTGTACCAGTTTCCCCGGGGTAGAATCAGGTTTCCGTGGGGGACGTAGGCTTTCATTTTAGTGCAAAAGTCGATCAGGACGACTTTACCCCGCGCTTCCCGCAGCGTTGGGATGGTTTCGCCGGTGAAGATGATATTGCGGAAGTCTGCTATGTATTCATCAAACCTTGCTTTAAAAACGCTGTCTTTGGTGTCGTCGTCTTCATCCTTGAAGCGCATGATGATCGCCTCGGTCGGGTTAGTCAGCAGGAAATTTTTGATCTCTTTCAGCACCGAGCCGAAGTTGTCGCGCTGGTAGCATTTACCGTGCTGAATCCGCAGTTGGCCTTCGTCGCTGTTGTACTTCAGCCGGATGTCGAGGTAGCGGATGCCCTTGTTGAGTTGTTCGGTGATGGTCCAGTCCTGACACACGGCGTATTTGGAGTAGGAAAAATCCGGGCAGCCGTAATCCGCCCCGGAGTCGTGGGTGCCGGGGATGGTGAGGTCTTTGAGGCTAACCTCGTCCTTGATGTTGGCCATCCAATTGGAAGGAGCGAGGTGTTCTTTGGGGAAGTAGCTTTTAAAACTGGCCTGGGTTGACGCGGACTTTGAGAGTAGAATAGCTGCACCGTTCCAGTTGAAGCCTACCAGGTCGGTTTTACCATCTTTGTTCATGTCTGCTACGAAGCGATGATCTTTGGAGGCACTCCAACTGTCTGCAATACTGAAGACCTTAGTGGCATCGACAACTGGCCCGAACCGACCTCCCCCAAGACCAAAGGCGATTTTGGTGAAGTTGCCCGCGAAGGCAATAAGGTCTGTTTTACCGTCGCCGTTGATGTCGCCAGTTGTTCGTTTGTGTAGACTAGTGCGATAGCCTTGTTCACGCCCGAAATCCTTGAGTGCTAAGACTGCCTTACCGAAGCCCCCCGCTCCATCGCCATAGGCCACGTATACGCCTGGCCCGCCAAAGCCAACAAGGTCTAGCTTACCGTCGTTATTGATGTCGGCGACTGTCCGTTCGTGCACATCGGTGCGCCAGCCTGAATCGTAGCTAAACCCCGTGTAGCTAGTTTTCTTGCTGCCATACTGACCGTTTCGTTCGCCGAAAGAGATAAAGGTTTTAGCGCTACCAAAGCCTACGATATCGGGAATATTGTCACCGTTTATATCGGCCAGCATACGAACGTGTTTTTTACCCGTCCAGCCACTGTTATTACTAAAAGAGGTGGTGGCACGCTTGACCCTGAATTGCAAGTTTCCTTGGTTAGTGGCTACCATCAGGCCGTTGTTGCCGAAACCAACTAGGTCCGCTTTGCCATCGTTATTAACATCAATTACCTGGCGGTGGTGTAGGTCGGTTTTCCAGCCGTTAGCACCGGTAAACTCACTATTCAGTCCTTTAAGAGTGGCCAGAGTAAAGACCATATTTTTGTCGTTGGAGCCAACAAAGACTTCTTGCTGGCCAAAGCCTACCAGATCAATGTAACCATCGCCGTTGAGGTCACCTGCTGTGCGGAGGTGCTTGGCGGCCGTCCAGCCAGCGTTGAAAATATTGAGGCTATACCGGCTCCTATCCGTGCTCTTGGGCAGAGTTGCCGTTGCCGTGGCTGGGGTTGACGAGGTTGAAGTTCTAGAGGGTATTAGTTGGAAATATATTTTTTTTCCTTTATCTCCTCTACGAAGAACGATGTTGTCGCCACTGTCGTTAGCCCCAAGGTAAAGGCCGCTCCCTAAACGGCTAATGAAGCGATAGGTCCCCCTCGAATTCTTTTCTACCCGAAAGTGCTGGTTTTTCCCCACAGGGTTATTCAGCTTCAGGTTGGTATTGTCGGCCGTTCCTGAGTTGTGGGCCGAGAGGTAAATCTTTTGCTTCAGTGCCGTTTCGATGGCGTAGTAACCATTGCCCTGGGCTACAAAACGAAACTGTTGATTCTTGCCACCGTGCCTGCCCCATAGGCCGACGTTGGTGGCCACTTTAGTGGAAGACCTTGCTACGTCCACCACCTTGTTGTTGCCAACATTAACGATGAAAAAGTAGTCGGAGCTGGGGGTATATTGCACCCACTGGGCAGAAAGGACTGGGGAAAATAAAATGCCGCATAGCAGCGCAACGCACAGGACAAGAAACGACCTGGAGAGCTTGGTTGTGATGATCAATTGGTTTGTCATAATAAGGATGTATTAGAAGATTTTTTGGGCGCGGCCGCAGGTGCAATGAAAGTGGTTAAAAGCAAGGCTGGCCGTGCCCGGTTACACCACAAAGCTGAGGCCGTAACTCGTCCCAAATCGAGTATTGCCCACGAACGGTCATCTGGCATACACGAGGGGTAATCAGCTTACCCATAAACGGTCTGCCGCGAAACGACTACTTTTGGGGCATACCATGTTATTCCTTGGCAGTAATCCTCAGTACCGCCACAGACCAACCTTCCATGCCTTTCCACATCCTCATTGTAGAAGACGAAGAACTCTACGCCGACCAGCTCGAAATGCTGGTGGAGAAGCTCGGCTACAACCATGCCGCAACTACGGATAACTCCGTGGATGCCCTATCCCATATCCGAGCGTCTGCCCCGGATCTCATCTTAATGGACATAAACATCAACGGCGAGTATGATGGCATAGAACTGGCAGGCCTCATTCATGAGCAATGGCCGATTCCGATCGTCTTTATCACCTCCCTGCAGGATGACCTCACCTTCAAACGGGCCAGCCGGGCGGCTCCGCTTAATTTCCTCGTTAAACCGTTCAGCAAACTTCAGCTTCAGCGTACCATTGAACTGACGGTCCGGAAACTCACGGCTACAAAAGATACCGGCCTATTAACCAAGCCCGCACCTGCGGCCGCGCCCGAAAACCAAACGTGGGAATCCGATTTCCTCTTTCAGGAACACTTCTTCATCAAGACCCGTCAGCAACTCGAAAAAGTAGCAGTGGTAGACGTTATCTATCTCGAAGCCGACGGTCATTACTGCCAGGTACACACCGACAAGCGCAAATTCCTGGTCCACCAAGCCATGTCTGAGTTGGCACTCCGCTTACCTGCCAACTTCATCAGCACGCACCGCAGTTACCTCGTAAACGTAGCTAGAGTCACCGCCGTAGACCTACAAGACAATGTGGTGAAATTGGGCGAACGGGAGGTACCCATGAGCCGCCGCAGCAAGGACGCTGTATTGGATCGGCTGGATTGGATTTAGAGCGTGCCCCAGAGACAACAATGAAAACCATTACTCCAAAGGAGGTCTTATTGGTAATGGATGGAGGGTAGTGGGGCGTTCGTTTTTCCGTTGTAGGTCATAAGGCTACCCGGTGCTACCGTCAGGCTGTCCAGCAATTGCCCTGCGGGGTTTATCGCCATGATCGTATCGCGGAGATTAGACAGCGGGTTGGCCTGGGCCATAAGCCCACCGGTTGCGGGCAGTAAGGCCAGCAATAACCACATCCACGTTTTCGGTCCGATCACGGTAAGTGGAACGGTTTTGGGCGTTCTTTTGGTTTGATGGGAGCAGGTTTAGTCGCGTGGCCTGCTTTACCGCTAAATACCGCGCTTCTTAAAAACTGTCTTTGCACCTGCGCCCGCGCCCAAAACAAGGCCGTATACCGTATCTGAACTCCCCAAGCCCTGTTTTACTTGGCTTCTCCCCTCGCCCCCTCTACTTTCGCTGTGAACCAAAAAACAATGTTTTCATGCGTTACTTTTTCCTCTTCCTTCTTTTAAGCACAAGCCTATACTCAGGCTTGATGGCCCAGCCGAAAACCAAAACCGTTGACCTGCAAAAAGGGCAAGTTTTCGACATCATCTTCCTCCACAACCGCCCCGACAACGAAGACCTGATGCAAGACTACTTCGACCGGGCTTCCCCGATAGCGAGGGCCAATGGCTACGCTCCCGGAGGTGGTTTCGGCATCGCGGGCACGCCCTTCCGGGGCAACTACCACCCCACCGTGATGGCTATTGGCACTTGGCCAAGTATTCAGGATCGCCTAGCCGGATTGGTTGCGCTAGAAACCCAAATGAAAGATTTCCACGAAATGCGCCGCAAAATATGGCCCTCGTTTTTCCTTACCTACTACGAAATGAAGGCCGACGTATCCTTCACCATCACATCCGAGAAGTACTACGTCGTAACTGCTTTTTGGGCCGAGAAAAAAGGACGCTTCAAAAAGTTCCTTAAGCAATGGGAAACGACACAAGCGAAGGCGGGCGGAACGCCACTGATCGTCCTCACCGATGGGGCTTCGCCGTTCGGCTATGATTTCAACCCAGACTACCTCACCATTACAGCATGGGAAAACGAAGCCGCCTTCCGCCGCAGCCTCCCAGCAGACAGTAAGCAAGGCTACCCCGGCGTACACCACCTCAACCAGTTTCCAATCCGGTAATCCTTTCTAAAAACCGGACATTTATTGGAGCGGCGTTATACAAAGCCGCCGAGCACAAACCCGATTGTCGCTTTTCCTTCCCCCTTTGGGGGCTAGGGGGCCAGAAAAGTGACAATCTGGTTTGCGCCCAAGCCGCCTTACCTTTCCGTCTATGGAGACCCTCCTGAACCAACTGGTTTACTTCGCTTTCTTTCAGAGCATTTTCCTGCTGCTACTCTTTACTTGGAGTAAAGACCAGCGGCAACGGATCAATGGCTACTTCATCGTGTTGGCGGCGGTTTTATTGATCGGGCTCTCCGGCCGGATACTTTACCTCTCGGAGGTATTCGGCCGGAACCCCCGCTTGATCGCGTTATCCGAATTCGCAACCTTGCTTTTCGGTAGTACGATTTATTTATTTTGTCGGTCGAGTTTGCTGCACCGCCCTTTTTGCTACCGCGATCTCTGGCACTACTTACCAGCGCTTTTCTACAACCTAATGATGATCGCTTTCGTGATTTTGCCAACCGACGAAATGATGCGCGCGCGTTTTGCCGACGGTACTTTCTACCGCTTCGTTGTCTTCTTCGTTGGTTTTGGGTTGCTGTTCAACATCACCTATTGGGCTTTGAGTATGCGGTTGTTCTTGCGCTTTCGGCGGTCTTTAAAAAACGAGGTGAGCTATGCGGTGGTGTCGCGCTTTTTCCTTCTCTTCTTATTGGCAGTGGGGGCTTGCCTTTTCGCTTGGCTTACGGTTTATCTGGTGAGTGTTTTTAGCGGCCAATTCATTGCACGATCAACAACGCAGTTCATCTGGCTCTGCTTGGCTTTGTTGATTCTTTTCTTGGCCTACTTTGGTATTCGTCAGCCGGACTTATACCGCGTTCCTGCTGTAGCCCAAACACCTCCCAAGTACGCCCAGTCTCGCCTGTCCACGTCGGAGTTGGATGGCCTCAAGCTTCGTCTGGAACAACTAATGCTGGAGAAAAAACCTTACCTCAATCGGAAGCTGCTGAAGGCAGAGTTGGCTGAACTTTTAGGTGTTAGTAGCCCTGAACTTGCCCGCTTACTGAACGAGAAAATTGGGATGAATTTCTTCGAATATGTCAATTACTTCCGCATCAAAGAATTTGTTGCCCTTGCCAAAACGGAGCGTGCGCAGGCACTAACGCTGTTTGGCTTGGCCCAGGAGGCGGGCTTCAACTCAAAAACAACTTTCAACAAAGCTTTTCGGGAGTTGATGGGGACTTCGCCAGGGGCTTACTTCCGAGACAAGCAGTAGGGCGGCGGCGCGCAGGTGCAAGGGGGAGGTTTCAAGGTGCAAGTTGCACACCCCAAACAACTTTCATACGTATCTTTATGTTGTTGTACGTATAAATGCTTTACTATGACGGCTACCGTATCCACCAAAAAAGGCAAGGCCAAAAAGCCAACGAAGAAAAAACTTACCCTTAGCCTCAACGAGGAGGTAATCAAGCTAGGCAAGAATCTTGCCCGTGAGCAAGGGATTAGCCTGTCTAGTTTCATTGAGCAGTATATCCTTGAAATTGCCAAAACAACCACGGAGCATAAGTTTACCGTAGAGCCGGATGCTGAATTCGGTGAACTATTCCCACCTCGTAAGCGACTCCCAGAAGATTATGATCTAAAACGTGACTATACGGACTATTACGAAGCTAAGAACAAAGAGTACACACAACTAAAGGAGTCATGAAAAGAGTATTCCTAGACGTAAATGTGTTTTTCGACTACCTAAAAGGTCGTGAACCTTTTTATTATCCTGCTTGGGAAATAATCACCCTCGCCGTGCATAAAGACATCGTTTGTGGGGTTAGCCCAAACTGTTTTCCACACGCTTTTCACGAAATGAAAAAGGATTATCCGGACTGGAATGACCTCAAACACCGCTATGCCATGCTGAGGAAGGTCGTAGAATGTGGAACTTTAGATGGACCCCTTATTGATATTGCGCTTAGTACCGCCAAACCAAATGACCTAGAAGACGCAGTAATTTTAAGAATGGCTGAAGCCTGGGGAGCAGACTATTTACTGACTAGAGATAAAAGAAGATTTCCAGCATCAACAATAAAAATTATTAGCCCGAAGGAGTTCTTAGCTGAATGGGAAGCTATATGATTTCTACCTACGTCCAATCATCCACCTCATCCTCCCGCTCCAGCGGCACATCCTCCCGCAGATCCGCCACAAAGCGGCACCAGTCGCAGTCGTCTTCGCCGCAGCCAGTGAAATTCTGCGCCTGAATCCCGTCCCATGCTTCCCGCATGATGGCGCGTAGGGCGTCCTGGTCTTTCGGCCCCATGCTCACGCTCACCTCCGGCTGTTTGCCCTCGGAGTTGACCAGCAAAAAACTGATTTTTCCTTCCTTCACGCGGCGGATGTTGCCCGGCCGGTTATCGTAGAGTAGTTTGTAGAAATTGAGCTGCCGCCAGTAGTTGCCGCCGTGGGGTTTCGATTGCGTTGGGCCTTTAATTTTGGCGGAGAGCGTGCTTTTGCCCGATCCGCTGGTTTTGTAGTCTACCACCCGCACCCAAGCGTCGCTCAACACATCGACGCGGTCAATCATCCCTACCAACGGAATACCGTCTACTTCGGTGTTCTTGATCAGCATTTCAACGTCGACATCTGCCGTCCAGCCATTTCGGTACATATCGTAGTAGCTCGCCAGTTCGAGACGGCCTTGGCGGAGGCGGTTGCGGAAACCATCGGGCGTGAACAAGCCGCGCCGCTTACCGAGGGCAGATTCAAAATTGAAGATTAGTTCTTCTTTGCTGGGGAACATCTGCGAAGTATCCCGCTTCATCCGCAGGAAGTAAGTCTCTAGCGCGTCGTGCAAGGCGGAGCCGTAGAGCGTTTGCTCGCGCTCCAGGTCTGGTACACCGAGGAGCTTTTCGTAGAAGAAAGCCGTTGGGCACTTCAGGTAGCTGTACAGCGCGCTCACGCTGAGGCGGAAGTCTTTCAACAGCTCCGCGATAGCGGAGGCTTCTAGGCCGGGGAGGCGGCGCTCGTCGGTTGGTTGGAGTTGGAGCGCGGCTGTTTTCTGGGTCTCCTCGGCGGAGAGGCCCGCTTCTTCAATTTCTAAACCTGCTTCGGCAACCAGCTCATCGAGGAAGGAGACGCGCTGCTGGGCCTTGCCCTTAGCGTTCAGGTCTGCGACGGACATGACGACTTCCGTTTTAGCGCGGGTCAGTGCTACAAAAAATAGTCGGCGGCGAGCCTCGTCTTCGCTTTCCGCGCCAGTGTAGGTTAGGGTGTCGGGGAGTTTGAACTGCGCTTTTCGGCCGCCGTTCGATTTGCCCCAGCGGGGCTCGGCGCAGTCGAGCATCCACACTTTATCAAACTCCAGCCCTTTGGCGCTGTGGGCGGTAACGAGCAAGACGGCTTCGGCCTGGTCGAGGTGGGAGCGCAGGGGGAGTTGGATGCGATTCTCGTCCATCTGCTTCAGGGTGTCCAGTAGCCCGCCGAGCATAATTCTTGGTCGTCGGGCTACTTCTGCTACGGTGAAGTCGGCGAAGGTGGCGAGGTGTTGCAGCAGCTCCGCGCGGTTGGGGTGGCGCAGCACGGCGGGCAGGAGGCCGGAGCCGTTCATGGCGCGTTCCACGTATTCGGTAAGGGGATAGAGGCCGATTTCGCCGATCATGTCTTCGAGCCAATCTGCCGCGACTTGGATGGCGTCGCCGTCGCGGAGGTCTTCGGGCCAATACTGGGGCAGTTGGAGAAAATCGCGCCAAGTAGTTGGCCCCACATCTCGCACGGAAGAATTACCGCTAGGTCTATACGCCAAGCGGGCGCGGTTCAGTCTGGCCAGATCGTGCGGCCAGAGGCCGAAGCAGCGGAAATGTAGGACGCGAAAGAGGAGGTATTCGCCGGTGCCGGGGCGTTCGTATTCAGCGTGGAGGTAGTGCAGTAGGTCTAGCAACTGACGGACCGGTCGGCCGTTGAGTACGTTTGGTCGGCGTTTGCTTTGGTAGGGGATGTCGGCGCGCTCTAGTAAATGGCGCAGTTCGGTGGCTTGGCCGTGGCGGGCGTAGATGACGGCCATTTCAGACCAAGGGGTTCCGGCTGCGTTCCAGGCCCGAAGCTGGTTGATGAGGTAGCCGGCTTCTTGGTGAGCGTCGGGGAAGGAGAGGATTTTTACGGGCGCGGCCGCAGGTGCAGGGGGAGTTGTGGGGGCGGACCCCACCCCCGGCCCCTCCCCGCTGGGGAGGGGAGACGAGGCAGGCGGCTCTGGCCCCGACCCCGACCCCGGACTGCGCTGCGCTGCGTCCGGGGATATCCGAAGGGGATCCGCTACGCGGAAGCTGGGCGGGGTAGCTCGCTCCGCTCGTTCTCGCTCCTCCGGCCCCTCCCCGCTGGGGAGGGGAGACGAGGCAGGCGGCTCTGGCCCCGGCTCCGGCTCCGGCCCCGGACTGCGCTGCGCTGCGTCCGGGGATATCCGAAGGGGATCCGCTACGCGGAAGCTGGGCGGGGTAGCTCGCTCCGCTCGTTCCCTCTCCTCGGGAGAGGGATTACGGACCACCACAAACTCCGGATTACTAGCCACCAACTTCTTCTCCACCGCCAGCTCCGGTAGTTTGTTACCGATGCGGAGTTCGTTCTTGCTGATGAGCGTAGAGGCGACGTCGAGAATTTCCTGTCGGCTGCGGTAGTTCTCGGTCAGCGTCACCAGTTTGACGTCGTCGTAGCGCTGGAAGAAGTCGGTCATGGAGCGTAGGCGCGCGCCCTGAAACTCGTAGATCGCTTGGTCGTCGTCTCCGACGATGAAGATGTTCGGCCGCTCCCAATAGTCCACCAAACTGCGAACGATGGCATCTTGCGAACCATTCGTGTCCTGAAACTCATCCACCAGCACATATTGGTAACGCTCTTGGTAAGCGCGCAACAAACTGGGGAAATCGTTGAAGGCGCGCAGTACCCACCCGATCATGTCGCCGTAGTCGTAGCGGCGCTCTTTACGCAGCTCGTCTTGGTAGGCGGGGAACAGCGCCGTGGCCGCCCGAAGGCGTTCCATACGCAGAACTTCTTCATCGACCTTGCCTTGCCTAGGAGTACCAGCGGCTTTGCCTTTGTACTTCTTTTTATAGACAAAATCGGGGTGCGTCGGTAGGTCCGCTACGTAGCG
>CALEDI010000224.1 GCA_937949535.1 uncultured Lewinella sp.
CCATGAAGGGTATTTACTAGCCAACGGATCCACCCCCAAAAACCGTCCAATCTCCGAGTCATACAACCGAGCGCCTCGGTTATCATAGCCGGTGGCTTTGTCTCGTTCGTGGTGGGTGGAGAGGTAGCGGTTTTGGTTGCAGGCCTTGTACTGGCGGAGGATTTTGCCGTAGGGGTAGTAATCTGCGGCGTAGGTTATGTAGATGGCGTCTGCTGCATCTGCGCGGAAGGTGACGCGGGTGTTTCCGAGGTGGTCAAAGAGGTAGAAGGATAGGGGAGACTCCACTTCTATTTGTGTTGGGTTTAGGGAGTTTAGGGCGGGGTGGTTTGGTTGTTTAGTTCTTTTATTCAGTTATACATTTTCATCGATCCATTCTTGGCCTCGACTTTGGCTGTAAGCCTGTACCACCAGGACTTCTAATACATCATCATTAACGGTGTAGACTATTTTGTAATCAAGCACTAAAGCTCATCGGTATTTTGCTTTTCCTCGCTGCAACTCGACGGCCTTTTGGTGGATATTTGGCATCGTTTGTAAACCATCAATCGTATCAATGATCGCCTGCTCTACCTTGGCGGCGTAACTGATTGAAGCATTTTCGTATAGATCATCTATGATCTGATTAATGCTCTCAATAGCTCTCGGCGTCAACTGTACTGTATATTTTTTCATGCGGCCGAGCGTGCGTTTAGTTGTTCTTTAAAGTCCTCTAGGGAAACAAATTCCTCTGGCTTACTCAAGTCTTCCTCAAACTGCTCTAGAGCAACACTCGACCGGACAGCCGTTCCGTCCGCTTCGTAGCCGATAATGGGATCCTCCTTTAACCGTGTGTAGGTTTCTAGCATCGTATAGACCGCCGCAAAAAAGTCATCATCTATCTTGTTAAGTAGTTCAACGGCGTGGCTTCTTTGTTCAGCAATAGTCATGACAAAAAGATTTGGAGGTTGATAATGTCTAAGGATAAAGATAACGATTTAGCCGCAGACTAAAGTTTAGCCGCTTTCATTTGTTATCCACACGTTTCATTGCGCTCCCCAAAACCTCCCCCATGCACCTGCGGCCGCGCCCCAAAATAAGGTGGTAAAGAGGAAAAGGAAGGCTCCTCACTCCTACTTCTTCCCCCTTTTAATGTCCTTAATGATCCCCAGAATAGAGGGTGTCATCTCCTTCGGCAGCGCGAAGGTGTCTCGGCGGTATTTCGCCCAGCTTTCTTCTTCGGCTAGGCGGTGGTCTACCTCACGGCGGAGGGCTACGCAGAGGTGCTTGAGGTGGCGAAACTTCTTACTGATCTCCTCCAGGATACGCTGACTTTCTTGCATGCTGTTGCTCGGGAAGATGTCTACCTGAAGCGCAATCTCTACCCGGCGGGCTTGCTTGGCGTAAAACCATTCTTGGATTTCTTCCAGCGCAATACCACCCCGGTTTTCGGCGCTCCAGCACAAGACGTTGTACAGTTCTGCTACCTTGATGGCCGGCGCTTGCGCGCTCAGTTTATAGATCAGTTCCGTGATCTCTTTCCTTGGCACCATCTTCAGAAAAGTCAGGAGTTCCGCAAAAGTGTCTTCCCCGAAGGCGACCTGCTCATAGCCCGGCCGGCCTTCAATCACCATTAGGTCGTAGACTTTTTGCAACTGGTTGCGGGCTTCGTTGATCATTTTAATTACGGTGGCGTTTGGAGTGATTCAGAAGACGTTGCCGTAAGGTACAACCCGAACACTAACCCCGCAACGTTACCCCCGTTCCGGCTAAATCGGGATACACCGCATGGCCGGTAGCGGGGTCGAAAGTGACGCCCCGAGCGGGGTCTTTGGCGAGCAACATTGCGCCGTCCATGTCGGCATAATCGAGTTCGGGCAGCAACTGCGCGATACCGCTGATGCCGACGCTGCTTTCCGTCATGCAGCCCGCCATCACCTTCAGGTTCAGCTTGCGGGCGCGGGAAATCATGCGGCGGGCGGGCGTTAGGCCGCCGCACTTTACTACCTTGATGTTGATGCCGTGGAAGTGCGCAGCGCAGCGGTCTACGTCGGCTTCGGTTTGGCAGCTTTCGTCGGCAAACAGGGGTAGGGCACTGTGCTGAAATACTTCTTTTTGCCCTGCTAGGTCGTCGGTTTTTAGTGGCTGCTCGATGAAAACAACGCCGAGGGTTTTCAGCTCGTGGCTTAGGGCAATGGTTTGGGCGGCCGTCCAGCCGGTGTTGGCGTCTACGTAGAAAGGCGCGTCGGTGTGTTCGCGCAGGGCGCGGATGATGGCGAGGTCATCGTCTCCCGCGCCGAGTTTTATTTTGTAGACCGGCCACGGGAAAGCCTTTAGTTTGCGCACCATTTCGGCTATCGGTGCTAGGCCGATGGTATAGCAGGTTGGGGTCTTTTTTAGTGCTGCTTCGCCGTAGTGGCCGAACCAGTCTGCGCGTGTTTTGCCGCGCCAAAGGTGCCGCAGGGGCACGCCGGCAACGCGCGCGCGGAGGTCTTGGTGCGCCACGTCTAGCGCGCAACGGAGGAAGGGATGGAGGTCTGGCGCGATCTCTTCAAGAAAGCCTTCTATCGAATTCGGAAGGTCTTTTTTTTGCGCGAACGCAGGTGCAAGGGAGGTTAAAACTTCGGTACACTCCGCTGAGTTGAGCCCATAGTAACTGGTCATGGGTGCTTCGCCATAGCCGCTTACTTGTGCGCCCAATACGTTGGTGCTGAGTTCCACGATGAGCGTTGGCTGCTCCGTCCGGCTGCCGTGTGCGATGCGGAAGGGGTTGGCGAGCGGCAGGGTGAAGGGGTGTACGGTCAGGTTCATTGCGGCAACGCTCTATCTGTTCTTTGGCCGGCGGCGTTTCCCGCCGCGCCCCATCATCTGGTGGCCTTCCTTCCCCATGCGCTGTCCGGCTTTGATCTGTCCGGTTTGCTTTAGGGCGCGGTCCATCATATCGATCTGTTCCCGAATCTGGGGGATCTTGATGTTGGCGTCTTGCGCCTTCTTGAGGTACTTCTTGGCCGCAACAAAATTTTTCTTCTGGTACTCGATCTGAGCGAGTTGGAAGTGGAGGGTCGCTTTTTCGGTTGGCGTAGGGATGTCTACTTCTTCGGCCTTACGAAGCCATGCTTCTCCTTCTTTAATCTCCTTGCGGCTCAGCGCAATGTTGCCGCGCATCATGAAGTAAAACGCGCGGTTGGCGCTGTAGAGCCATTCGGGTTTCAGGGTCAGGTTGAGCAGTTTTTCGGCACCGTCAAAATCCTGCACCTGTACTTTTTGCGCCGCAGGTGCTACCGTACCAAGGAAGATGTAACCCGCCAAAAGCGCCAGCCCCGCAATGATGAAGAAAATACCGTACCAAATGCCAAGCGTTGCCCAAAGAGCAATACCACCAAAGATGCCTAAGGCAATGAGGGCAAAACGAATGTACGGAGGGATAATGAACATAGTAATTACTTATTTATTGGGGGGTAAAGATACGCAGGTTGCAAGTTGCAGGTTGCAGGTTTGCCTTGTCACATGCGTGACGTGCAACCTGCACAACCTCGTTGCCGAGGTTGCCCCCCCTGCCACACGGAACCTGCAACCTGCAACCTGCACAACCTGCCTACTCCAAACTAGCCTGGTACTTCTTCTCCGCGCGCTTAGCAACAAAGACGGAAAGCTCGTAAAGGAAGTATAAAGGAACGGCAATCAGGACCTGCGTAACAACATCCGGAGGGGTAAGCAAACTAGCCATCACCAAAATACCGATGAAGCTGTGCTTGCGGTACTTCCGCATACCTTCTGCCGTAACGAGGCCAAAACGCGCCAAGAAATGAACCAAGACTGGAAGTTCAAAAATCAGGGCCGCAGGCAGGGTAAACATGATCATGAAACTGATCATGGAACCCATCTTGGGCTGGTTCACTGCGCCTCCAACCTCAAAGCCCATCAGGAAGTTGGTGCCGAAGGGAGCAATCACGAAGTAACCAAACGCAATCCCGATGAAGAAGAGTAGGGAGCAAACAAAAATTACGCCCCGGGTAGCTTGTTGCTCTTCCTTGTACAAGCCCGGCCGGATGAACGACCAAACCTGGTAAAACACATAAGGGAAAGCAATCACAAACCCACCAACAAACGACATCTTGACGGCGGTGATGAACTGCTCTCCAAACTCGGTGGCTTGAATAGGTACGTTGGGCCCGGTCATGCAAAGCACTTCACCGGTCCCCAGTTTGCCGGAGAGCCAGCAGAAAAACTTATAGCTTGGGAAGTCGTCGTAGTTCGTCCCGAACAGGATATTGCGGAAATACCATTCCCGAAACAAGAACAAGCCAACCCCTGCGATGGAGATCGCGATGAGCGATTTCATCACGTGCCAGCGCAGTTCTTCGAGGTGATCGATGAACGACATCTCCTTTTCTTCGGGCGGCTGTGGCCGGCCGTGTTCGTCCAGTTCCCAGTCGTCGATGTTCTGTTGATCTAGTGGCATGGTGCGAAGGTAATTCGTTAATTGCTTAGTTGCTTAACGCGCCGGAGAGATAGTCGTTGGCTAAGGGATGGGAAATAAATAAAGTTACAGTTCTTGGCCTGGCGATTTTGTTCCAGTTTTCTCCAAAAATTCTTTGCATAGCCTAAGCTACGGAAATAATTTTTGGTGGAAACTGGGGCAAAATAAGACGGCCAAGAACGT
>CALEDI010000225.1 GCA_937949535.1 uncultured Lewinella sp.
CCTTCCCCTTTTGCTCAACCGCGCCACTCGGCAAACTCTGTTTCGGTAGGCCTACCCAGCCACATCATCATCACCATGAATCCGGTAATGAGCAACAGGTTGAGATTGCCGGTAACGAGCGCAAACACACAGGCCAGAAGCCCAGCACCTTCCAGCAAAGCTAGCCGAACGATGATGGCCGAACGGTAACCACCTATTGCGGACTGAAAATCTCGTCGTTCTTCCTGCGGGAAGTTCCCCAGCAGCTTACCCGAAACGATGCGAGACATCGTGAGGCACGTCAAACCAACGCCTCCCACAATCAGCAGGTCCATCGTTGGGCTGACGAAAGCCCCCGAGCCAATCGGCTCTCCGGAAGTATTCAAGTAGTACGTCACGAGGGCGAACAGCGTAAGCCCAGCCATCAAGGCATAGGTGATGATGGAAAGGGACTTGAATTCATCTGCGTTATTCGATTCCATGCATCATCTTTTTCATCCAGCCGGAGATGGAAATGAAAACCAATCCAGCCGTTATCGGGACGGCGGCAAAAATGAGGAAGAACCCGCTAAGACCAACTTGCTCGGCAATAGGTTCGATGTAGGACCCCGTGAGGCCCGCCGCAAAGTTGGCGATGAAGTTGGCTACGAAGAACACCCCGAACATGAGGCCAACGAGACGCACCGGAGCCAATTTGGAAACATAACTGAGGCCAACTGGCGAAATACAAAGCTCGCCCAAGGTGTGGAATAAGTAAGCCGCAATAAGCCAGAACATGCTTACACTCGCTGTCTTAGCGCCATCGGGGATACTCATGGCACCTACCGCAAGGATCGCAAAGCCAATACCAAGCAGAATGAGGCCCATCGCGAACTTAACAGGGCCAGCCTTTAACCAAGAAATTTTCTTCTCCCAAAGCTTAGCAAAAGCAGGCGCGAAACAAATAATGAACAAGCTGTTGAAAATCTGGAACCAACCAGCGGGCACTTCCGGTTCGGTTGTCGTGAACTGCTCATAGAGCATGTTGCCAATCAATAGCCAAACAATCACAAATGCCAAGCTCAGCACCAAGTTGGAAACGGCGTAGTTCTTAAACGTAATGGAAAACAGCTTTAGTAAGACATACGTGAGTACCATCACCGGAACAACGGTAAGGATCGTATTCGCAATACGGAAGGTTCCCGCGCTATCGCCGTCCAGTGTCCGGTCTGTGTAGTCTAGTGCGAAAATCGTCATCGAACCACCAGCTTGCTCGAAGGCCCACCAGAAGAAGACAATGAAAAAGCTGAAAACGATAATCGACCAAACCCGGTCACGCTCTATCTTATGCAATGATATATCCGAGACAATCCAGCCAACGAATGCGATCACTGACCCGATGATGATGGGCGGCATGATCTGTCGGCTGAAGGTTTGTAATGCATTTACTTGGGGATCCATGAAGTACACGATGAGGCCGTAAACCACTATACTAATAACGGTACCGATGATGCCCCAACGAATAGCCCGAGGGCCTTCTTGTCCGTCTCCTTTAGACACTGGTGGCAAATCGTCGGCAGCATCTGTACTAGCTAGGTGCCCATCTATGGTCGTAGCATCACTTCCCGCGTCGTATTCCGCGAGGGCATTCGGGGCCAAGCCTATTCTGCCAAAAATGCCTTGGGCGAAATAGAATTGGATGAGGCCGATGAGCATGAAGATACCCGCAAGCCCAAAGCCGTAGCTGTACCCCCAGTCTGCACTCTCACCATAGTAGCTACAAAGCATGATACCAAGGAAAGCTCCAGCATTGATCCCCATGTAGAATATGGTGTAAGCACCATCTTTTAGCTCGGGCTCTTTGTCGTAGAGTTGGCCTACCATAGAGGAAATGTTCGGTTTGAACAGCCCGTTCCCAATGATGAGTAGCAACAGGCCAAGGTAGAAGGCACTTTCAATCTCCAAGGCCATTGCTGCATGGCCCAGTGTCATGATGATTGCTCCTGCAAGTACCGCTTTCCGATAACCAATGTATTTATCGGCGATGATGCCGCCGATCATTGGGGTGAAGTACACAAACCCGGTGTAAATACCATAAAGCGCGAGCGCGTCGGCGCGGTCCCAGGGGCTATCTCCAAAAGCGACTTTCACCAAAAAGACCACGAGCAAAACCCGCATGCCATAGTAACTGAAGCGTTCCCACATTTCGGTGAAGAAGAGAACGAAGAGTGCGGGTTTTTTACCAAAAATATTGCCCTTGATGTCTGGAAGGGAAGAAGAAGAAGAGTCCATAATCCGTATTTAGTCGCGCTAAAGAAACGAATTTTCAGCGAAGCGCGGGCTTTTCTACGGTTTGAGCCCCGTTAATTATTCGTTAGCGTCCACTAATTGTTCGCGCTCGAAGGCTTTACGGAGGCTTGCGCCGAACCATCCGCCGAGGCCCGCCGTGATGCCGCCCCATAGGGCGGTAACGACGACCAAGCCCCAGCCGTTGCCTACGCCGAAGGTGATCGCCAGCCGGTCCGTTAGGCGTCCTTCGGAGTCGAGATGGAGGAAGCCCGCGTAAAGCCCCCATACCAACATACCCGCCATGAAGGCCAACCAGAACCCCTTGCGCCGCCAAACGGGAAAGAGGAGCGCCAACACCGCTGCAGCCAGAGCAGGTGCCCACCACGGAGCGTTGATGTAGAGGCAGAGAATCGTGACGAGGATGATAGCAAGGAGGTAGAAAAATCTGTACATGAGCGTTGTGGTTGTAGCGCAAAGTAACGGATTTGCGGGTTTAGCGCATGAACACCGGTTTTTCGTTGTAGCACCCTTCGTGCTAGAACTTAGGCTGCCGCTGTTACATGTAAGTGTATGTGTCTGGTTTACCGTCGGGCCATTCAAAAAAACAACCGGCTCTTCCCAATTCAGGAAAGAGACCGGCTTGAATTCTTACCACTGCGTTTTGAAACAGCGCGCTCCACAATTTAACGTTATGGGGTTTTGAGCGGCAAAATTCTCATGTTGCAAAAAAGAAAACCTCTTCCAGATAAACGGAGACCGCTCTGGTTGAAAATAAAAGGTTGAGTAAATGAAAAATCTTTGCTTTAGAAAGGCAGTTCTTCGTTGGCCGTTTCCAGCACCGACGCATCTAGCGGAGCTGCGGTTTGTTCGCGGCGGCGCTCGGTTCTGGCATCTACCATTGCTGATGATGCTGAAGGTTCGGCGACCATGCTAGAAGACATGTTGTGGTCGTTGAGTTGGCGGCGGTTGCCGCCGCCGATGAAGGAGAAAGATTGGGCGATGACTTCTGCGACAACACGGGTTTGGTCGTATTTGTCTACCCATTTGCGGTACCGCATAGAACCGACAATGGAGACCTGCTCTCCTCGGTCTAAGTGCTGATCAAAGAGTTCAGCGAGTTTGCCGTAGGCCTTTACCCGGTGCCAATCGGTCTGTTCTTGCCGGTTTCCGTCTCGGTCTCGGTAGTAGTTGTTGGTAGCGAGGGAGAATTCGGTGGCGACCGTTCCGCTAGGCAAGGTCGTTGTTTTTGGGGTATCGCCGAGGCGGCCGATGAGGTTGATGAAGTTGCTGGTATTGATGTTCATAACAAGAGAGGTATTGGGGAACGTAGGTTGAATAGGTACCGTTCCTGGGTTTGGGAAAAACTCCGGCCCAGCGGGCCGCAAAGCATGGCGGTGGTTGCGGCCGCTGAGCGGCCGGAGCGAAAAAAGTGGTTTTCAACGTTTGAGAGAGGCTAGTACAGTATACTAGGGCTTATGCCTCCAGTGCTTCTACGGCCTCGATCACCTCTCCGATATCGGCAGTTGGCTTTTTCGGGCGGCCACCGGATTTCTTGCGGCGAGAGCTTGTTTTCTTGTCTTCGGGTTCGGCTACCATCATTTCCTGATGGGCGTTCTCGATCATCTCTTCGGTACGGTTTCTGCGGCTACCGCCCAGGAAGGTGAATTCTTCGGCGATGACTTCGGCAGCGATGCGGGTTTGCTCGAACTTGTCTACCCATTTGCGGTACCGCATAGAACCGACGATGGAGATTGGGCTGCCGCACTTCAGGTGCTTATCGAAGACTTCGGCGAGTTTGCCGTAGGCCTTCACGCGGTGCCATTCGGTGCGGGTTTGGCGTTCGCCCTGGGCGTTGCGGTAGTACTCGTTGGTGGCGAGGGAGAACTCGGTGGCGGTTTTGCCGGTCTTCAGGATTACGGTCTTAGGGTCAGCGCCGAGGTTGCCGGTGAGGTGAATGTGGTTACGTACGTTCATAATGGTAAGCGTTTGTCGGGCAGGGCGGGAAGGTTGGGTGTATGCCCCATCCGGGTTTGGTAATGCGCCACTTCAGTTCCGGGCTGGGCCCTTCCAATCGGTGACGATGCAAAGGTGGAGGCTCCAACAAACGCTAGTCGTCTTTTATACGAATACTTACGTTTATATGCGTATAAAAACGTTTAAAAAATTAGTAAATAACTGATATTCAGCCACTTGGTGCAATATCTGTTATTAGAAAATAATTCCCTTTTTTTGCGATTTTTTCGTGCAGGCAGGTAGGCCGTACAGTTATTCCTTGCCGAGTTTTTCTAGGTTGCGTAGGAGGTTGCCGACGTTGTTGCGGAGCACAAAGTCTACGCGGCGGTTGGTCTGCTGTCCTTCGGGGGTAGCGTTGGAGGTAACGGGCCTGAACTCTCCGTGGCTGGCGGCCATTACTCGGTTTGGGCTTAGGTAATAGGTTTGGGCGAGTTCTTCGGCTAGGAAGGCTGCGCGTAGGGCAGCGTATTCCCAGTTGTTGGTATTGCGGCGGGGGTTGGGCTGGTTGTCGGTGTGGCCAACGACGGTGAGCTTGAGCAGCGGGTCGCTTTGGAGCGCGTCTAGGATGGCGCGGAGAACGATGGCTGCGGCATCGTTGAGTTTTTCGGAGGTTCGGTTTTTGAAGAGCAAGTCTTCCTGAACGCTAAGGCTTACTTCTCCGGCGCTTACACTGACTTGGTAACTGTTGTCGGGGATGTTGGCTTCGAGGCTTTTCATTATTACGGCCTCTGCCCGCGTCACTCCCTGCTGGAAGGTGTAAACGATGCCTTGTTGGTCTTGGAGTAGCGTGTCGTATTTCAGCTCGGCGGCACCGAGTTGTTTGCGGACGGCGCTTAGTTCGTCGCTCATCCGAGAGCTGGTGGAGTTGAGGTTACCGCTGAGCGCATCAATCTGATCTTTCTGGACGACGAGTTTGTCTTCGAGGTTGCTTTGTGCGGTGAGGAGGAGTTCGTTGCCTCCGAGTGCCCGATCGAGAGACGAGTTGAGCTTCACGATGCTGTCTTGGCGGGCCATCATTTTCTGTTCCAGAAGGGAGATTTGGTTAGCGTGTGTCGCTGTGAGTTCGTCTACCTTTTTGGTAGAGATACAACTGGATAAAAGTATCGGTAGGAGTAGAAACGGGAGGAAGCGCATTGGTAGGTTGGTAGTTATTTTGGGGGAGGAGGGAGGGTGTAAAACAGGTTGTAGGCTTGTCCCTTTTCGCATTTTAATCCTTCGGTTGTAGCGGTAAGGGTTCAGCGATCAGGATTCAGGCTGCCGCTGTTACATTTGGGCGGCTGGTTTCTGAATGCTGTACGCTGTCTTCTAAGATACTGGGCTTAATTCATCGGAGAATTTGCCATCTGTTTCGTACACTTTTAGTGGTAAAGATATATGGCTTCCCGCTTGTCTCGTATCTTTCCCGTTCTACAATTAAATACACATCAAGCATGAAGACCGTCCTTTACCTACTTTGCTCCTTGATTCTCTTGCCCTGCACCGGCGTCCGCGCCCAAAAAAGCAGCGTGAAGAAACCGCCCACCATTGAAGCCAAAACCGCTGGCCTACAAAAAATGGACGGCTACTTCGATTTTTGGTACAGCGACGACGAGGGCAAAATCTACCTCCAGATTGAGCGGATGGACGAGGAGTTTCTCTACGTCAACAGCTTAGCCGCTGGCCTAGGCAGCAACGACATTGGCCTAGACCGCAACCAGCTCGGCAATACCCGCGTGGTGAGTTTTCACCGCGTTGGCCCCAAGGTGATGCTGAAACAACGCAACCTCGATTACCGCGCCGTAAGCGACAACCCAGACGAAGTAGCCAGCGTCCGCGATGCCTTCGCCCAGTCTACCCTCGCCGGTTTCAAAGTAGTAGCGAAAACCGGCGACGTCGTCTTGATCGACCTCACGCCGATGCTCCTCTCCGACGCCCACGGCGTCGTTGCCCGCCTAAAACGCAACAAACAGGGCAACTATAAAGTAGACGCCAGCCGCAGCGCGGTCTACCTAAACAAGACGAAGAACTTCCCTAAAAACAGCGAATTTGAAGCCAGCATCACCTTCACTGGCCAAGCCACCGGCCGCCAACTGCGCAGCGTAACCCCCACCAGCGGAGCCTTCACCCTCCGCATGCACCACAGCTTCGTGGAACTGCCCGACGACAACTACACGCCCCGCCGCTTCGACCCCCGCTCCGGCTACAACGCCCGCAGCTACGCAGACTACGCAACGCCCATCGACCAACCTTTGGTGAAGCGTTTCATCCCCCGCCACCGCCTAGAAAAGAAAGACCCGATGGCGAAGATGAGCGAACCCGTAGAGCCCATCATTTACTACCTCGACCGGGGCGCGCCCGAGCCCGTAAAGTCGGCCCTACTCGAAGGCGCAAGCTGGTGGAACCAAGCCTACGAAGCAGCAGGCTACATCAATGCCTTTCAGGTAAAAGTGTTGCCCGAAGATGCTGACCCGATGGACGTGCGCTACAACGTCATCAATTGGGTACACCGCAGTACGCGGGGCTGGAGCTACGGCAGCTCCGTCACCGACCCGCGCACCGGCGAGATCATCAAAGGCCACGTATTGCTCGGTTCGCTGCGCGTCCGGCAGGATTTCCTCCTCGCCCAGGGCCTCATCAAAGCCTACCAGAACGGAGACAAACCCGACCCTAGGCTGGAAGAAATGGCCCTAGCGCGCCTGCGCCAACTGAGCGCCCACGAAGTAGGCCACACCATCGGCCTAGCCCACAACTTCGCCGCCAGCACCAACGACCGCGCTTCGGTGATGGATTATCCCCACCCTTACGTTACGCTAAAAGACGGCGAGGTTGATTTTAGCGAAGCCTACGCCGTTGGTATCGGTGAATGGGACAAGCGAACGATCATGTACGGCTACTCCGACTTCCCCGAAGGAACGGACGAGCAAGCAGCCCTCGACGCCATCTTGGCCGAAAATACCCGGATGGGGCTGAAGTACATTTCGGATGCGGATGCACGTCCGCAGGGCAGCTCCCAGCCCGATGCGCACCTGTGGGAAAACGGCAAAAACCCCGTAGAAGAAATGAACCGTTTGCTTGCGCTGCGCAAGCACGCGCTCAACAACTTCTCGGAAGACAACATCCCCGTCGGGATGCCGCTTTCGGAGTTGGAATCCGTTTTCGTTCCCGTCTACCTCATGCACCGCTACCAAGTGGAGGCCGTCGCTAAGATGATTGGTGGTTACCACTACGATTACGGCGTACGAGGCGAGGACCGCTCGTTGCGGATAAAGCCTGTTTCGGTAGCCGAGCAAGCGGCAGCCACAAAGGCACTATTGATGACGCTCAGTCCAGAAACATTAGATTTTAACCGCAAGCTGCTAGGCCTCATCCGGCCCCCAGCAATGGGTTACTCCCGCAACCGAGAGCTCTTCAAGACCCAAAACGGTGGTGGTTTTGACCCGTTGGCGATGGCGCAGTCTGCGGCAGACAATACGTTCACCTTCCTACTGCACCCCCACCGGTTGGCACGGCTGGCGGAGCAGGCGGCTTTGGGTCCGCTGGGCGGCTCTCCGAACCTTGAGGAATATCTAGAGCAGATTGCCCTTGAGGTAAGCCGCAACGTAGGCAAGAACCAAGAAAACCGGTTCCCATTGGAGCTGGGGATGATGGTAGAAAAACGGTTCGTAGCCCACCTGATCCAGTTGGCCGGAAACAAAAACGCAAGTGAGCGCGTACGGGCCGCAGCTTTTGCCAAGCTTGGGCAGATCAAGGCATTTGCCAACAACATCAACAGTAGCATGACCGTGCTGGAAGCTCATCGCCATTATATAGGTGTGTCTGCTCAGCAGTTCCTCACAGACCCAAGCAGCGTAGAGGTCAGCCCCGCTCCTGCCCTACCCGACGGCTCACCGATTGGGTGTGGGGGGATGCATTAGTCAGGTTGCAGGTTGCAAGTTGCAGGTTGCAGGTTGCAGGTTGTGCCGTGCAACCTGTAACTTGCAACTTGCAACCCCATACGCGCCTTATTTTGTGCTGCTATGAAACTCCAACGAACCACCAACACCAACGAAGACTTCCGCGCCTTGGTCGTCTTACTAGATGCTCATCTTGCCGTAACGGACGAAGACGAGCACGACTTCTACCACCAGTACAACGGCCTGGAAGACATCAAGCACGTCGTGGTGCTGTATGACGAAGACCAGCCGCTCGCCTGCGGAGCCTTCAAGGCGTACGCCGATGGCGTGGTAGAGATCAAACGAATGTTTACCGTAGAGGCCGCTCGGGGCCAAGGCTTAGCGGTGCGGGTACTGGACGCACTAGAAGCCTGGGCCGCCGAAGAAGGCTACGCCAAAGCCCTGCTAGAGACGGGCAAGCGACAGCCCTATGCCGTCCGCCTCTACGAAAAGCAGGGCTACACCACCATCCCGAACTACGGGCAGTACGCGGGGATGGAGAACAGTGTTTGCATGGAGAAGGAGCTGAGGTGAGTCCGGCGTGTTCCGGTAATAAGCCTAGTTGATTGCTCTGTGCTACCTGCACAGGAGTTGCGCCTTAACCCACACTGAGCGAAAAAACTCTTGGAAAAAGCCGATATTGCGGCCTGAAACGGTACAGATGTGCAGAATGGTTAAGGTCGAGTTATAAAGCGGCCATGCCTAAGGTGTCTAAGCCGAACTCGTCATACTCTCGCCCTTATTTGAACAAATACTGCCTAGTTAAGAATGCGTACAACGCATCAAGACTGTAGAGGCCTTACAAGGAAACTTTACTGCCCGAAGTGCACCAAAAGTTCTAGCCTTAAATGAAAAAATAACGAATGATAAATTTTTTTGAAAAAAAAGGTTATAGAAACGACATAGATGGACTGAGGGCAATTGCGGTAATTGCAGTGTTTATATTTCACTTTGGCCACCTACCAAACGGCTTTCTAGGAGTTGATGTTTTTTTTGTGATTAGTGGTTACCTGATTACAAAAATCCTATACCTAAAGTCAATAGACTCTAATCTAAGCATTAAAGAATTCTACATCAAAAGAGCGAGAAGAATTCTTCCGCTAGTCTCCTTCTTTTGTTTGATTTCACTACCACTCGGCTTTGCCTTAATGCTACCAGACGATTTTGAAAATCTTTCGCAGAGCATCATAGCAACTAACTTTTTCTCAAACAACATTCTACAATATATTACCACAGGTGATTACTGGAACGTAGTGAATGAGTTTAAGCCATTGATGCATACTTGGAGTTTGGCCGTTGAAGAACAATACTACTTCGTGTATCCTTTTCTCTTCTTGTTTTTGAAGAAAGGAAACATCAAGTTCTTGGCTCATATTCTGGTGGTATTGACGTTGCTCTCGTTAGCACTATACTGCTTACCAATTTCGGAAGCCGCAAAGTTCTACCTTCTCCCATCTCGGTTTTTCGAACTCTCTATAGGTGGTTTGGGAGCGGTTCTATTAAAGAACAAGCTAATAGTATCAAACTTCAGGTTCCTTATCGTAGCAGCAATATGCGCCTTACTCGTTTTCGATGTTCCTTACCTAAACGAAGCGTTATACATACCTTTAGTTGTTTTGCTGACTCTAGCACTACTGATAACTCATTCTGAAAAGAAGATGCTTACATCACTTTTTTTAGAAAACAAGGTGATGGTGTTTTTCGGAAAAATAAGTTTCAGCATTTATATGTGGCATCAGCTACTCCTCGCATTCTCTCGGTACTCTTTATTTCAAGAGTTTGACACCCAACATGTAGTCGCAATATTCACCATAACAGTTCTGCTCTCTTACCTCACCTATAAATTCATAGAGCAGCCCTTCAGAAAGAAGGACCAGGTCTCAACCAAAACAGTTCTCATTGTGCTTCTAGTAGCAAATGTAATTTCGACTGCTGGTGCATTTTACGTTTACAGTAAAGGTGGTGTACTAAAAGACTTCCCGTCTTTAGATCTTTATAAAAACAACTCGGTCGCAACCACTCACTCGGCTTATAACGATAGGATTTATGCCATGAACAAAGACTTCGACAATAATGAAAAAATAAACGTAGCAATTGTAGGCAACAGCTTCGGTAGGGACTGGGCTAACGTTTTACTAGAGTCGGAATATGGAAATAAGATCAACATCTCTTATATGAACCCGGGCTTAAGTAAGAACACAAAAGAGAAAATAATACAAAGGGTAACGGATGCTGATATTGTTTTTTGGTCAACCCTGTCACAGGAGCAGTTAGAGACATATGAGTTGTCTGCTGAAAACACCAGTAAAATCCACTGTGTTGGAACTAAGCGTTTCGGAGCCAATGCAGGGATATTTTATAACTTCCATGGCGATGGCTTTTGCGAGCAGCGAACTCCTTTAGCACCAGTATACTGGGAGGAAAACGAAAAACTAGAACAAGAATGGGGTGATAAGTACATTGACTTAATAACACCAATCGCTGATAAAAACGGCGAAGTTCCCGTCTTTGACGATGAATGTAAGTTCATAAGCCAAGACTGTAGACACCTCACAAAAAACGGTGCTGTTTTTTACTCTGAAATACTAGAGCAGAAGATCGATAGTGTTTTAGGCGCACTGGACGGTGGGCAATAGCAAGCATCCAACTAATCGCAATATACGAGGGCGCTGAAGGAGCTCCCTCTGATAAAACGCCCTATCCCTACACCCCCTTAATCCGCTCCCAAAGGCGGGCAAACAGCCCGCCCATGTCTACGTCCTCCGAAGGGCCGGCGTTCTCCTGCCGAACGCGGACGGGGCGAACAGTAGTGTCTACCTCCCAGCTAAAGATATAGCTACTACGGGCTTCCGGCTTTTCGGTGTCAAGCAAACCGTAGCGGAGGTCGTTTACCTGGAGGCCGCCTTCCTTTCGGCCGGGCAAGACGCCGTAATACTCCTTGGTGAACCAACGGATGATGCGCACGTCGCGGTCTTCGGCGTAGGGCGCTAGCAAGTGGTGGTTGCCGGGGATTTCGGTGAAAGGCTCGAAGCGGCGCTCCTCGTCGAAGAGGCTGTACTGGCTGAAGTAGTAGAGGTCTTTGTTGGCGGCTTTCGCTGTACCAGACCAAAGGATGTTGTTGAGGATGGAAGGCGCAACGACCAGTTTTTCGGCAACGATCTCGTCTTGCGCTAGGGTGGATTTCATCACGCTTTCTACGTTGAAATAGTTTGCCACCGTAAGGGCGAGGTAGACGGAAGACAGGATGAGCCCGGCTTTGTTCAACCTTGCTCTCCAAACACTCCCCTGCACCCGCGTCCGCGCCCAGACAAGCAGGACAAGGAACGGAATGGTATAAATAGGGTCGGCAACCGAAATGGTGTTCCACGCCACCCTGGTTTTCGCGAGCGGCTGTAAAAGCTGGGTTCCGTACGCCGTAAAACAATCGAGCAGCGGATGCGTCACGATGGCCCCAAAGGCTAGCAACGACCAGCCGCGCCAGCCCGCATTCTCGATCTTGCTCGGGAAGCCCCGCAGCCAGCGCAAACCGCCAATAACCAAGAAAAAACAAGCAAAAGCCACCGTGATGGCCAAGGTTATTTTCGGAATTTTATAAACCTCAATCGGCATCAGGTAGCTACCTCCAGTAAGCAATAGATAGAAAACGACCAGCAGCGCGGGCCACACCATTTTTCCTTTAACTGGCCCTTCTCTCCCGCCGTAAAAGCGGTGCAAAGCCAAGCCAACGAGCGGCGCAGCCAACAGCGCAAACGGCAAGCTGTGCGTAAACGCCCGGTGGTAAGCCAAGGCACTCATCGGGTCGCTTACCGCATTGGAAAGCACGTCGAGATCGGGCAACGTCCCACAAATTCCGCCCCAGAGCATGGCGCGGTTGCCTACTTTCCGGCCAAGAACGGCCTCGCCTACTGCGGCGCCTAATACGATTTGGGTAAGTGAATCCATGGGAGTTAGTCAGGTAGTCAAACAGTTAGGCAAACAGGTTGCTAGCGTATACGGTAACTATACGGATTGAGGGGCAGAAGGTTGGCTTGTAGAGAGATAAGACTAAACACTTCCCATTTGCTCTTCGTACATAGACCGGAAGCCAGCACTGTTTTTCAGGAGTTCTTCCAGCGTTCCTTCGGCGGCAATACGGCCGTCTTCCATGTAGTAGATGTAGTCGAAAAAGCGGAGGAGGTGGAGGCGATGTAGCGTGCTCACGATGGTCTTATCGGGGTAGGCCGCGAAGATGCGTTCGTAGGCCAAGATTTCCGTTCGGGGGTCGAGGCTGCTGGTGGGTTCGTCTAGCAAGAGCAGGTTGGAGGTGTCTGCGGCGAGGAGGCCCCGCGCGATGCTGAGGCGTTGGCGTTGGCCGCCGCTCAGGTTAGCACCGCCTTCGGCGAGGAAGGTTGCTAGGCCGTCTTCGGCCTGCTCCACAACGTCTTGGAGCACGGCCAAATGGATGGCGTTGTCTAGCTCTTCGGCGGAGCGTTCCAAGCCCATCGTGAGGTTGTTGCGCAGGGTGTCTTCGAAGATTTCTGGGGCTTGGGGGATGAGGGTGGTTTGTTCGAAAAGCTGTGCGGGCGCAATTTTGGGCGCGGCCGCAGGATGCAAAGCGGGGTTATTGAAGAGCAGGGTAATTTGCTCGGGCGGGTAAAGCCCCCGTAGGGCGTAGAGCGTCGTCGTTTTGCCGGACCCACTGGGGCCGATGAGGGCCACGCGGCGGCCCCGGTCTAGGTTTAGGCTTACATCAAAAATGCCCGCGCCGTCGTCTCCGTAGCTGAAGTTCAGGCCCTCAATTCGGAGTTCCTCCCACGCCCTATTCACCGCTCCTTCGGCCGAAGGAACGGCCAACTCCGCGTAGGCCTCTTCAATGGGGTCTATCGCCGCGAGGTCAGACCGGAAGCGAACGATCTGGCCGTACTGCATCGTAAAACTGCTCAGCATGTTCGAGAATTGATTGACGTACCCAATCAGCGTCACCAAACCGCCTACCAAGAATACCTCCCCCGGTACGTAGTTGTTGTAGACGTAGCCCCCCACCATCGCGATGTACATCAAGCCGGTAAGCACGGAAATGGAGAACCACTTCTGCTCATTGATCCGCGTGCCGCGCAAGAAGGGCGGCCAGATCTTGTCTATGCGGTCGTTGATGTCCTTTGCTGTCCGCTTACCTAAGCGGAGGGTAGTAACGGTGATGATGTTGGTCAGTTTGTCGGAGAAGCCCGCCATCAGTTCGTTCTCCCGATCGTTGGTTTCCGTGATGGCCGCAATCATCGGTTTATCGAAAGCAAGCACTACCGCAAAGATGATGATGGCCGCCACCACCGCAATGGCCCCAAACAACGGACTGAACCAGAGCAAGGCGATCAGCGCGATCACCATCCGGGCAATCGTCTGGAAGTACGCGAAGCCGTTGTCGAAGAAATTCTTGAGGGCTTCGTAGCCTTTGCGGGCGCGGTTGATGGTGTCTCCGCTGTGGTGTTCCCGGTGCCAGGCTAGGGGCAGGTGGATGATCTTGTCGTAGACCTCCATCAGGAGGCGCTTGCTGATGTCGAACGCCATCCGCCGTTCCATCAGGCGGGCGGGCCACTGCAAGGACCAGAAGGCGAAGATGATGCCCATGTGTAGGGCCAGATAGATCATGGTTCCGCGCAGCAGATCTTCTCCGCCTTCCTGCAAATGGTTGATGAACAAACCATAAATCACGGGTTGCAAACTGATGAGCAGGTTTACGCCAGTGAAGAGGACGTAGATCAAGACGTACTTGCCGCGCATCCCTGCCGCATAGCCCCAGGCGATGCTGAGGAGGCGTTTGTAGGGGTTGTTGGTGATTAGGGAAAGCATTGGTTGGATTGATAGCAGGCAGGAGGTAGATGTTGGAACAAACATGAGTCGTTCCGAACTTTCCGCTACGAGTGTTCGGGCCGAAAAAATAACCCTATCCTCGCTTTCAGCGAGTTAGGGCTATTTTTATCGTTCCGACCGCTCGAAGCGGGCTAAAATGCGAGATGACTCATGTTAAAGGGTCGCCCTTAGGGCTTGTTACCTACGCCAGCTTCGCTTTTACCAGCGCGGCGATGGTTTTGCCGTCGGCCCGTCCGGCAGCTTCTTTGTTGGCCATCCCCATCACCTTGCCCATGTCTCGCATTGAGCTGGCTCCGGTTTTGGCTATGATGCTTTCAATTAGGGCTCCCAGTTCGTCTTCGGAGAGCTGTTCGGGGAGGTACTTGCTGATTACATCGATTTCTTCGCGCTCGGTGACGGCGAGGTCTTCGCGGTTCTGCTTGGTGTAGATGTCTAGGCTGTCTTGCCGGCTTTTCACCAGCTTCTGGAGCAGGGAGATTTCGCCTTCGGCATTGAGTTCCTTGCCGGTACCGTCTGTTTTCTGAAGCATGATGGCACTCTTGATGGCGCGGATGCCACGGAGAGAAACTTTGTCCTTGGCCTTCATGGCGGTCTTCATGTCGGCGATGATGCGCTCTTCTAGCGTCATAATTGTTGGGGTATTTTGTTACGGAGAGGTAACGCTTTTACAGGGGGAGAAGGTTGCGCTGCCGCTTAAGCTTAGAGATAGTTGTTGGGTCGACGTTCTTAAAGGTGTTCTTATCTTTACGTTCCATGAGTAACAGCTACCAATTAAAAGAAGTCACTGGTTTTAGCCAGTTCCACGCAGTCCTTAAGGAAGTCTACCGAGGGAACAAACAATACGTTTACCCCTTGCAAGGAGACATTGAAGGCATTCTCTCCGCCAAGAACAACTCCTACGACGGTACCAACCTAAAACTTTGGGTAGTACTTGAGGAAGGCAAACGCCCCGTTGGCCGCATTGCGGCTTTCATTGATCGGGAGCGCAATAAAGAGCTAGACATCCCCTTAGGCGGTCTAGGCTTTTTTGAAAGCATCGAGAACGATCAGGTGGCAGAGCTCCTCTTTGAGGCAGCCGAAGGCTGGCTGCGTGCAGAAGGTATGCACGCCGTAGACGGGCCGATCAACTTCGGAGAGCGCGATAAATTCTGGGGCCTACTCACTAAAGGTTGGTACCGCCCAGTTTATCAAGAAACGTACAACCCGCCCTACTACCAGCGGATGTTTGAAGACCGCGCTTACGTGCCGCACGAGCAATGCCTGACCTTGCGTGGGGTCGTCGCGGAGTTTCCCGTCGAAAGGCTGGCGGGCCTAGCAGGAAAAGTAAGAGAGGAATACGGTCTCTACACAAAGCAAATAGATAAAAACAACCTCCCGACGGCTGCCAACGACTTCGCGACCGCCTACAACGCTGCCTTCAACCACTTGCCCTACTTCAAACCCCTAACGGGTGAAGAGATACTCCCTACTTTTAAGGAGATGAAGCCCATCATGGACCCCCACCTTACCAGTTTGGCTTATGATAAAAACGACGAGCCCATCGGGATGGCAGGCCTCATTCCTGACATCAACTGCTTCATGAAAGGTGTAAACGGAAAACTGAACTGGAAAGGCCTACCCCGCTTCCTTTACCGCCTCAAGTTTCAGAAGGCACGCAACTGTAAATGCGTTGCCTTCGGCATCGTGAACAGGTACCAACGCATGGGGGTTTACCCACTCATGATTGATGCTATGTTCCAAAGCGGAAACCAGCACAACTCCAAGACCTATAAATATGTAGACCTCGCCACCATTCGTGGTCATAACGCGGTAATGGTAAAGACCTGCCAAAAGATGGGCACCAAGATTCATAGAGAGCACACTGCTTACCGAAAAGCACTCGTTGAAGGGGCAAAATGGGACGCTTTCGCGATGATCGACTTGGGAGAGGTTGGGATGGGGAATTATGGCTAAAACCTCCTTGTGCGCAAAAAATCCTAAAAAACGGCCCATTGTGCGCAAAAAATCCTAACTTTAGGCTAAATAACCGCCCTTGTGCGCAAAAAATCCTAAAATGAAACTCCCTGAGGTCGTCTTTGGTACGGACGATAAAGAGCGTAGTTATGAAATAAACCGGCTTGTCAGGAGTGGTCACCTTCGGCGTATTCTGCCCCGAACCTATACTAGTTTGATGGATCAGGACGATGCGCTAATCGTTCGGAGAAACTTATGGCAAATGATCGCTGTGCTCTTCCCCGAGAGTATACTTTCTCACCGATCTTCTATTGAGTTTAAGCCCTCGCCCAAGGAAGTCATCTATTTAACGGCAGGCAGCCGAAGGGTGTACCGTTGGCCGGGGGTGACGCTAAAATTCATGGATGGCCCCGCTGCGCTCTACGATGACAATCCGATTTATAAAGGCTTATACGTTTCCTCCCTTGAACGTAGTTGCTTAGAGAATCTCGGAGATTACCGAAGGAGCGAAGGGGAGAGCAGGGCCATTGACCAGAACATCCTAGAGGAAAGATTGGTACAAATATTGAACTCCGGAGGAGAAGAAGCATTAAACGATTTCCGAGACAGAGCAAGGCTAGTAGCCGATGAGTTTGGTTGGCAAAAAGAGTTTGATCGCCTCAACAAAATCATCAGTTCCTTGCTGTCAACACACGTTGGAGATGTCTTGACTTCACCAATTGCCGTTGCGCTCGCATTTGGCAAACCGTACGATGGGAACAGGATAGCCCTGTTCACAAAGCTTACCGGTGCGCTCCGTCAAATGCCCGTAGTGAACCGTCCCGAAAAAACGAAGGATGTTCTAGCTTACCTCAACTTTGCGTTCTACGAAAGCTTCTTTTCTAACTATATTGAGGGCACTACTTTTCGGGTAGATGAAGCCGAAGAAATCGTTTTCAACGGAGCAATCATACCAATGCGCCGTGAGGATTCTCATGACATCTCAGGGACCTACGCTATATGCTCGGACCGCGACGAGATGAGCAAGGTAGCCTCTTCCCCAGAAGAGTTCATCGAAATACTCAAAGCGCGCCATGCGCCTATTATGCAGGCCCGGCCCGAAAAGCTACCCGGTCGTTTTAAGGTAAACGCTAACCGTGCGGGCAACACCTACTTCGTAAACCCCAAAGAAGTAATAGGTACACTCGAAACCGGTTTCCAACAACTCGCAAGCCTTGAATCCCCCCTAGCCCGCGCCCTATACATGATGTTTTTAATCTCCGAAGTTCACCCCTTCGAAGACGGCAACGGCCGCGTAGCTCGCCTGATGATGAACGCCGAACTCACCGCCACAGGGCAGGCTAAGATCATCATCCCTACTGTTTACCGAGATGACTACTTGCTCAACCTTCGCCGACTGACCCGCAAGCACGACCCCGGCCCCTACATCCGGATGATGAACCGCGCCCACGCCTTTAGCCATTGGCTAGAACCTAAAGACTACCACTCGCTGAAAACCCAACTTGAAGGAAGCTATGCCTTTGAGGAAGAAGGAAAAGCACTAGTCTTTTAAAGCTTCGTGTAATGCTTCTTCTCCGTTAACGTATCCGCAGGATTGCGCCAGCCGGAGCCTTCTCCCGTCCAGAGGTCATTGGCTTGGAGCGGCCCCCAAGTACCGGCGGTGTAGCTGTAGAGCGGAACTTCGTCCGCTTCCCAAGCTTTTAAGATCGGATCGATGAACGCCCAAGCGGCCTCGACACTGTCGCCACGGGCGTAGAGTGTTGGCTCCCCTTTCATGCAATCTAGCAGCAGGCGCGTATAAGCGGCGGGGACGTCGTTCTCTGTGAGGTCTCGGTAGAAGAAGTCCATGTCCACATTCTTGACCCGAAAGCCTTCGCCGGGTACCTTCATGCCAAACTCCAACGCCATACCCTCATCTGGTTGAATACGGATGATGAGTTGGTTATCGCAACTCATCGCGTAGTCGTCGTACTCCGAGAAGAGTGCTTGGGGTGGGTTCTTGAAGGTAATGACAACTTCCGTCAGTTTCAGTGGGAGGCATTTGCCCGTCCGGACAAAGAAAGGCACCCCCGCCCAGCGCCAATTGTCGATGAAAAATTTCATCCCAACGTAGGTTTCCGTCTTGCTGTTCTCTGGCACGCCTGGGGCGTCTCGGTAAGAGACAACGTCTCCGGATTTGGTCCGCCCTTCGGTGTACTGCGCCCGGACGACTTGGTTTTTCACGTCCCCTTTCTTGATGGGGCGCAAGGATTTAAAAAGCTTGAGTTTCTCATCCCGGATGCTTGGCGCGTCGGCCCGGATCGGGGGTTCCATCGCTACGTGGGCCAAGACTTGTAGGAGGTGGTTCTGGACCATGTCTCGCATCGCGCCGCTCTCGTCGTAGTAGCCGCCACGGCTACCTACCCCAACGGTTTCTGCGGCCGTGATCTGCACCGACTGTACGTAGTTGCGGTTCCAGAGCGGCTCAAAGAAACCGTTTGCGAAGCGCGTCACCAGCAGGTTTTGTACGGTTTCCTTGCCTAGGTAATGGTCTATCCGGTAGATGGTATCCTCTCGGAAGTGCGACTGGATTTCTTTGTTGAGTTTGATGGCAGACGCCTCGTTGTACCCGAAGGGCTTTTCAACGATCAGCCGAGACCAGCCTTCTTCGTTTTCGTTCAAACCCGCTTTAGCGAGGGCTCCGGGGATGGTGCTGTACAGCTTTGGCGGCGTAGAGAGATAGAAAATATAGTTTTGGCCAACGCCAAAATCTTTATCCAACGTCCTTAGGCGAGCACCGAGGGCCACGATGTCTTTTTCGCCGTCGTAAGAAGCTAAATCTTGATAGAACAGCTTTTGCGAGAAAGCCTTCACGTCATCATCGGAGGCATCCTTTTGGTCGAAGTGCTCGTTGTCAAAAACGACCTTTTTACGAAAGGCCTCATCGGTAAAATCGGTGCGAGACGCGCCGAGCAACGCAAATTTTTCGGGCAAATACCCCCCTCGGAAAAGGTCGAACACCGCCGGGATGAGTTTGCGCTGGGCCAGATCGCCGGAGGCACCAAAAATTACCAGTACGTGAGGATCAAGAAGATTATTAGGCATGTGGGGGTATTTCGGGTGAAAAACGTGCTTGCCATGCTAGGCTATTAAACACTTTATCTATCAAAGGTGACAACTTTTGGTAAGGTTTACGCCAGATGCGAAGTAATTTTAGGCCAACACTAAATTTTTTCTACAATGACTATCGGAATTGCAACAGATCACGGCGGCATCGAACTAAAGCAACAGCTTCAGGAATACCTCGAAAAGAAAGGCTTCACGGTAAAAGACTTCGGTGCTTTTGAGTATGACGCCAAAGACGACTTCCCCGACTTCGTCGTCCCTTTGGCCCGCGCCGTTGGCGCGGGGGAGATTGAGCGCGGCATCGCCTGCTGTGGTTCTGGGGTTGGGGCCAGCATTGCGGCCAACAAGATCAAGAACGTTCGGGCTTGCCTCATCAACGAGTCTTACTCCGCCGCGCAGGGCGTAGAGCACGACGACATGAACATGATCTGCCTCGGTGGGCGCGTAATCGGCATCGCCCTTGCCCAGACGTTGGTAGACGCCTTCTTGGGCGCAAAGTACGCCGCGCTGCCCCGTCAACTCCGGCGGATGGGAAAGGTGGCCGCGCTGGAAGAGTAAGCGGTTACCGATAGGAACAAAGCCTTAAAACCTTCTTTGCATCCTGCGTGCGCGCCCCGAATACATTTTAAGCCAAGTGCTTAAATTGTTTATCTTCATCCCTAGCATGGAGCCTAAGCAAACAGAAAACAGTAATACTACTATACCCAATGGGTGGCTAGACTCCCTCCAGCAGGAGAGTTGGCAGTTGGAACTACTCATTAGTGGTTTCTCCATCTTTTTACTCATTGGCGGCTGGCATCCACTCAGCGCGTTGGAGTATGACATGATGCTGATGACTTACGTCTCAAGCAGCTTTTCTACCCTCGCTTTTATTTACTACGTTGGCCGTACGGCTTACCTGTCTCTATTGGTTTGCCTGTTGGTTCATGTTGTGTTGCGGGGCGTATGGATTGCGGCGATAGGCCTGCGGTCTGTTTCTGGAGACATTAATTTCGACGGCCTCAACTACAAGCCTCGGTTCACCAAGAGGCTCCGGCGCAAGATTGGATCTTTCGATGCTTACATCGAACGGCTAGAACGTTACTGCAGCGTAGCGTTCACCATCGCTTTTCTTATTCTGTTCTGTTTTCTTAGCTTGGTGAGCTGGTCTTTGGTGGCCATCGTCATCCAACGCATTTATATTTTTGCCTTTGATGGGCAATGGGCTGGTACGGGTATACTTGGCGGAGCGGGCTTGGCTAGCCTGTTGGTCGTTGTTTTTAGTGTTATCTACTTCATCGATTTCATCACCCTTGGTTGGTTGAAGAAGTTGCGTTGGGTAAACCGGCCGTATTACTACCTCTACGTGTTTATGGGCTGGGCGACCCTTGCGCGTTTTTACCGCCCTTTGTATTACAACCTGATTGATCACCGTTTCGGTCGGCGCTTGGCGCTGTTGCTTCCCGTTATGATATATCTGATCCTGGTGGGGGTGTCCGTCCAGCAGGTTAAATACGGGTACTTTCCGGTTTCGGCCAGAGACGGCTTGGTCTGGCAAGACAGCAACAACTATGACGACGAGGAAGGCAACGAATTCGATCGTGCTTGGCGGATGACGCTCAGCAGTAAGTATGCCTCCCAAAGCGGCTGGGTCGAGGCTTTCATCCCCTACGTTCCGGTAAACGATGACCCGCGCCTGCTCCTGATTGACTCAACGCTGGACCTGAGTCAGTACCCGGGTACTAAACTGAACGGGGCTTTCACTTTGGGCCAACGCAATAACCCCAACGCAGACTATGAGCAGATTCTCGCGGCCTTCGGCCAGAAAGCCCGCATATACATCAATGATAGTCTTTACAGCCACATAACGCCGCTCTTCCATTTCCACCACCAGCGGCAACAACCGGGGGTGGTTTACATGATTCCCGTTCATGATTTGCCGCCGGGCCGCCATGAGTTGATGGGGCGGTTTCGGACAATCGAAGCAGACACCTTGAAGTGGAGCGAAGGGCGTACTATTTACTTCTATAAATAATTTTGGGGCGCGGACGCAGGGTGCAAAGAATGGATAAGGGAAGGCTTGTTCCTAAAGCTGTGTCTCACAAACACGACAGCCCCAAACCAAGCTTGGTCTGGGGCTGACTGTTCTTTTACAGAACTGCGTCGTTTTACAAAGCAAAACTCTCTCCGCATCCGCACTCGCGGCTGGCGTTAGGGTTGTTGAACGCGAAGCCGTTCCCACTGAGTCCGCCGTTGAACTCCAAGGTAGAGTTGCAGAGGTAAAGAAAAGACTTGAGGTCGCAGACTACGGTTTCGCCGTTGTCTTCAAAAACCTGGTCTTTCTCTTGCAACTCATTATCGAAATCAAGCTGGTAAGACAAGCCCGAACAACCACCACTGGTGATGGTAGCACGCAGGAAATAGTCGGGCGTAAAGCCTTTGATTTCCCGGATATTGGCCAGCCTTTCCTTTGCGCTGTCTGCAACGTAGAGCATAGTAATGTAGTTTGGTAGAATTAGTGAGGTTCGAGCACCGCTGTCACTTCCATTCCGTTCTTCTCTTGGTAGTCTTTGATGGCGCTTTTGATGGCGTCTTCGGCGAGGACAGAACAGTGGATTTTTACGGGCGGAAGCGCGAGTTCTTCAACGATCGCCATGTTGTCGATGGCAAGTGCTTCGTCAACGCTCTTGCCCTTGAGCCACTCGGTGGCAAGGCTAGAGCTGGCGATGGCGGAGCCACAGCCAAAGGTCTTGAACTTAGCGTCCGTGATCTTCTGCGTGTCTGGGTCTACTTGGATCTGGAGACGCATTACGTCACCACACTCAGGCGCACCAACTAGGCCGGTACCTACGCCAGCGTTCTCTTTGTCGAGGGTGCCAACGTTGCGGGGGTTCTTGAAGTGATCGAGGAGTTTTTCGGAGTATGCCATGATTTTTTTGTTGAGGAAGGAGGGGAAGGCCCTCCCTTACGTTAGTGATATAAACGCTTGAGAGCGGGTTTTGGATTAGTGCTCGCTCCACTCGATGGCGTCGATGTCGACACCTTCTTTGTACATTTCCCAAATTGGGCTGAGTTCGCGCATGTGGTTTACACCATCGGCGACTTGCTTGATGGTAGCGTCGATGTCTTCTTCGGTCGTGAAACGACCGAGGGAGAAGCGGAGGCTAGAGTGCGCCAAGTCATCCCCCAAGCCGAGGGCTACCAATACGTAGCTAGGCTCAAGGCTAGCGGAGGTACAGGCCGAGCCGGAGCTGAGGGCGATGTTCTGGTTGAAGGTCATCATCAGTCCTTCGCCTTCAACGTGCTTGAAGCTGATGTTGGTGACGTGGGGCATCCGGTGCTCTTGGCTACCATTTACGTAAGACTCTTCGAGGACGTCCATGAGGCCTTTTTGCAGCTTGTCGCGCAGTTTGGCTAGGCGAGCGGCGTCTTCGTGCATTTCTTCTTTCGCGATGGCGGCGGCTTTGCCGAAACCGACGATGCCGGGAACGTTGAGGGTGCCGGAGCGCATTCCGCGCTCGTGGCCGCCTCCGTCCATTTGGCTGGTCACCTTCACGCGGGGGTTCTTACGGTTCACGAAAAGTGCGCCGACGCCTTTGGGGCCGTACATCTTGTGGCTCGTCCAAGCCATCAGGTGAACGCCTACTTCTTTGGGGTCAACGGGGATTTTGCCTACTGCTTGGGTTGCGTCAGACATGAAGAGCACGCCGTGCTTCGCACAGATTTCGCCGATCTTCTTCATCGGCTGAATTACGCCCGTTTCGTTGTTGGCCCACATGATGGAGACGAGGATCGTCTTGTCCGTGATGGCTGCCTCAAGGGCTTCTAGGCTAATGAGGCCTTCGCTATCTACTTCAAGGTAAGTGACCTCTCCGCCCATCTTCTCCACCTTTTTACAAGCATCAAGTACGGCTTTGTGCTCCGTGGTGGCCGTAATGATGTGGTTGCCTTTGCGGGCGTACATCTCAAAGACACCTTTGATGGCCAGGTTGTCGGACTCTGTCGCTCCGGAGGTAAAAATGATCTCACGGGGGTCAACATTGATGAGGTCTGCAAGTTGCTCACGAGCAGTGTCCACAGCACCTTCAGCAACCCAGCCCGCAGGGTGGTTGCGGCTAGCAGCATTGCCCGGGTTCTCGTAGAAATATGGAATCATCGTTTCCACAACGCGAGGGTCCGTTGGTGTGGTAGCGTTATTGTCAAGGTAAATGAGGCGTTGGCTCATGCGTAGATATGTTTTTATCTTAGTGTAATGTGGCTTTGTAACAACCTTGTACGGCTTTAGTTTTCGTCTAAATAAGCTATTTTTTGCAGGTTGCGGTGGCCTAAGGCAACGTAGACAATACGGTCACTTCGCCCAATATGAAACAAAACCCTTACCTTTAAAGGGTTCAACTCGCCATCCTATGCGCTACCTCTTCTTCCTGTCTTTCACCTTTTTATTGGCCCTGACCAGTTGTACCAGCTCTAAAAGCGCAAC
>CALEDI010000226.1 GCA_937949535.1 uncultured Lewinella sp.
CCCTGCCATACGGCACCCCCTTAACAGTTGCAACTATTTTATCTGGCTTTTTCCACCAATTTATCCACATTCACTAACAAGGCCCCTGGGTGGTGTAAATAATTGATAAAAACGACTGCGCCAACCAGCGCAATTGCGCCAAATTGGTGGGCGACTCCTAGCCCTACCGGAACCTGTCCGACACTATTCATTACGGTAGCTATTCCAAGTAATGCCTGTGTTATCAACAAAGTTACCAACAACGCATTAGTTTTTACTAACAGCCCCTTTTGAGGCTTTGAAAAAGTTTTGAATAAGTACCCTATTACTATGACAATCAGTAAGTAAGCCGTTATTCGGTGCAAGAATTGGATTAAGGCTGGTTGGAAGACACTTTGCTCGTAATTAACGAAGTTATCCACAGTCCACATCTTTAAGTCGGTAATTACGGAGGGCAAAAACTCGCCTTTCATGAGCGGCCACTCGGGGTAGACGATGGCGGTGCGTGCGCCGCTCATTATCCCTCCCAAGATAAGCTGCAAGCCAAGCACGATATTGAGGGGCCAGCGCCACTTGTTCACACCCAACTGTGGATAACTACGCTCAAGTGGATACAAAACTTTTAAGGTTGTCCACAATAGATAACAAAAGAGTGTTATTCCCAAACTGAGGTGCATGGTTAGCTTGTAGGCGTTCACCCAGGGGCGATCGTGGAGGCCGCTGGCGACCATTATCCAGCCGAAGCTGGCTGCGAGGGCAGCCAGGAGCACCGTAATGCCCAAGCGGCGCATTAACCGGCCGCCTAGCCAACCCTTGCGCCAAAAGATGAGGAAGCCAACAATGAAGACCAGCCCCATGATGCGCGCCCACTGCCGGTGGAACCATTCCCAGAAGTAGATAAACTTGAAATCAGCCATTGAGATATCGGCGAAGACTTTTTCAAACTGCGGGCTTGCGGCGTACTTCTCATACTCCTCTTGCCAGTCGGCTGCGTTGAGCGGAGGCATGGCTCCGCTCAGGGGTTTCCATTCGGTAATGGACAAGCCGGATTCGGTCAGGCGGGTAATGCCGCCAATCACGATCTGCCCCACCACCATGATGAGCCCAACGATGAGCCAAATCTTCACGGCACGGTGGTAGCCTATTCGTTTTTCGTTCGGTTCGTCGGTTCGTTTTTTTTCGTTTGCCTCCATCTCTTAATAGTTATTAATATCTTTTTAAAATTTAAATCTATTATCGTTATTAAGGCTGTGGAAAGGGGGAGAAAAGGGTGCCTTAATGTTCTTCTTTGTCGTTCCTACCATTCTTAGGTACTTTATCCACGGTGGCCTAACAGCGCAAAGCCTTGATGGGTCACGTTTTGGCAAAATTATCCACACCTAGTACAAGCATTGTCAACAGAATAACTTTTTTGGCTTTTGCTGTGGATTTATGACTCCAAAATGTCAGTGGGGGCTGGAAAGCGAAACGGCAAAAATGTGGAAATGTGGATAAAGTGGCCTTTGGGCGCGGCCGCAGGTGCGGGGGTGTGGATAAGGGCATGGTTACCAACGCTTATCCCCAAAATGGGCGTGGAGAACGGTCTGCGCTAAAAGCCTGATTTAGAGCGGTCTTACGGATGAGGCAAATGTTGTGTGTGAATAACTTTTACGCTGGGCTGAACGCCTTTAGTGGCGCACCCCTAGGCCGCGTGTGTGGTATCATAATCCGTGTTGATCCGTGCAATCCGCCAAACTCCGCGATCCCTTAGTGTTACCTTTGTCCTCCTCAAAAACCTCAGAAGACCATGCTTGCTACCAAAGTTCTAGCCTCCGGCATCACCCACCTCACCGATGCGCGTTACTTCGCGGCTTGGGAAGTAGACTACCTCGCCTTCCCCCTAGGCGAAGGCGTTGGGGAGGCGATCAGTTGGGATTACCTCAACGCGCTGCGCGAATGGGTGGAAGGGCCAGAGATTGTAGCCGAAATTGGCCGGATCGACAAGGCCGCCGCTTGGACCGAAACCCTAACGGCCAACAAAATAAAAACCGTCTTGCTGCATGAAGACACTACAGACGAAACCGCCGAAGTACTGAAGGCGGCCGGACAGACGATCATCCGGGAGCTAAAGATCGACCAGTTTCAAACCAGTGAAGACATAGAAGAAAAAATAGGTGAGCACCCCGCTACTGACCTCTTTGTCCTCAGCTTCGAAGATTGGGTTACTTATAAGGACGTAGCCGAAGGTTCCATTTTTAACCTGGAAGCCATCAACCGGATAGCGGCAACACACCAATGCCTCCTCCAGCTCAACCTTGGGGGCGAAGCCCCAAAAACCATCAAAGACCGCCACCCCATCGTCGGCTTCGCCGTGCGCGGCAGCAGCGAGGAAAAAGTTGGTTACAAAAGCTTCGACGACTTGGACGATTTGTTTGAGGGTTTGGAGGTGTTTGAGTAGGCACCTACCCGCCCTACCCCACAATAACAATTAAATCCGCGCTCAGAAGTAAACCCACAAACCGTAAGCCCCAACTCCTCCCCCAACGAGACCGCCAAACTGGAAGGCGCGCCTACCGCAGCTACAATACCGATGCCTGCCATCGCCGCTTTCTGGATAAGTTCAAAACTGGCGCGCCCGCTGAGGAGCAAAACGTGCTGATCTAGCGGCAACTGGCCGAGGGCGAAGTAATGCCCCACTAGCTTGTCTAGCGCATTGTGGCGGCCAACGTCTTCGGCGAAGTGGAGCAGTTCGCCCGAGGGCGTAAATAGGCCAGCGGCATGGATGCCGCCCGTTTGGGTAAACAACTCCTGCGCCGAGCGTAGTTTGTCTGGCAAAGACTGAAGTACTTCCGGCGAAACCCGGACGGTAGAAGAAGTGTCTGCAAAAGGAACAGCGGCGTAAACTTGCTCCAACGAAGTCTTTCCGCAAACCCCACAACTGCTGCTGGTGTAGGAGTGGCGTTCGAGTCGTTTCCAATCAACGGTGCTTCCGTGAGGCAACGATACCTCTACTACATTGTCTTTCATAACCTCTCCTTGCACCTGCGTGCGCGCCTCTAAAATGCCCTCGCTAAACAGGAAACCCAGCGCGAGGTCTACGTCTCGTCCCGGCGTGCGCATCGTGATGGCGACCGAGCGGTTCCCGATGCGGATATCCAGCGGTTCTTCTACCGCCAAAACATCGGCTACCGATGCCCCGTGTCCCTTCCTGAAACGGTGAATACTGCGGTGGGCAAGGCCAGGATGATCAAGCATGGATGTTTTTTTAGCAAGGTAAGTCGGGAAACCATTCTGTAGCTGTAATACGTTATTAGGGCGTATCTTACGAGTCTAATGACCTGTTTATGAAAAGCCCTTTTCCCGGTATGGATCCGTTTATTGAAGGTTACGGCTGGCCTTCTTTCCACCTTACGTTCCTCGCACGGACCCTAGAACACCTCGTCGTGCAGTTACCTGAAAATTACCTCATCTCTGCTGAAATCGGAATCACGGCAAATGACCTAATCTCTGGCAAAGAAAAATTCTATCGCCCAGACTTGGGCATCATGGAAACAGACCCGAAGAAAGATTACTTTGAAACAACAGGAGGTACCGCAACCGTCACCCCGCCCAAAGCATACGTCCCTATCGGTGATGTCAAACAACGTACGCTAACTATTCGCACGGCAGGGTCTGAAGAATTGGTTACGGCTATAGAGCTATTGTCTCCGGTGAATAAGCGAAGCATGGGCTTGAAGAAATACCGGGAAAAAAGAGAAGAGCTGATCAGAAACGAGGTTCACTTGGTTGAACTTGATCTTTTACGGGGCGGTACGCCTCCCGTCCTTGCCGAAGACTGGCCAGCAGAAACCTACCGGTTTCAGTCCGTTGACGCGGTGGAGAATATGATCGCTTTTTGGTCTGTTCGGTTAGATGAAGCACTACCTTCAATCCCCGTTCCTTTGCTACCGGGAGACAATCCGCTAGTCCTTGACCTACAGGAGGTCTTCGAGAAGGTTTACCAATTTAGCACCTATTCTCGCTCACTTGTTTACAAGACGGACAAACTCGTCCCTCCGGCAACAACGGAAGAAAAAGAAATGCTGAACGCTATTCTTTAGCTAGTACAGTAGGTTCTTGCACTAAATAGCCCCTTCCCGCTTCATCTCCTTAGCCAGATAGTCTACCGCCCGTGCCGTAAAGGCCATGTAGGTAATGGATGGGTTTTGGGTTCCGGCGCTGGTCATGAACGAACCGTCGGTGACGAACACATTGGGCACGGCATGGACCTGGTTCCATTTGTTGAGTACGCTCGTTTTCGGGTCGCGGCCCATGCGGGCCGTCCCCATTTCGTGGATGGCGGCACCGGGCGCGGTAGGCTCGTTGTGTACAGATACGTTCTCGCAGCCCGCCGCTAGGAGCATTTCTTCTAGGCACGCTACCCCATCGAGGCGGAGCTTGCGCTCGTTTTCCTTCAGGCCAGCATCGAAGACGAGTTTCGGGATGCCGTACTGGTCGGTATCGGTTGCGTGGAAGTAGAACTTATTTTCGTGGTAAGGCAGTAACTCACCGAAGCAAGTAGCGCCTACCCACCACTCATCGCTGGGCGAAGTGATGGCTTGCTTGAAGCCCGGCCCCAAAGGCGCATTGAGGTTAAGGTTCCTGGAGGCACCGCCTTGGTAGCCGAAGCCTCGGATGTAGTCGTCGCGCTTGGTCGCTGCGTCGATGTTGCGGAAGCGCGGAATGTAGAAGCCGCCGTTGGGCTTGCGGCCGCTGTAGTATTTGTCTTTTTTACCGGTGTAAATGCCGCTGCCGCCCATGCCGTAGTGGTGGTCCATGATGTTGTGGCCCAGTTCTCCGCTGTCGTTGCCGAGCCCGTCGGGGAAACGCTCAGATTTGGAGTTCATCAGGATGGCCGTAGAGCCAATGGTGCTGGCGTTGAGGAAGATGACCTTTGCGTAGTACTCCCGCGTTTCTTTGGTTTCGGCGTCGATGACGCGCACGCCGGTGGCGCGCTGGGTCTTATCGTCGTAGATGACGGAGTGGACGATGCTGTCGGCCATCAGCGTCAGGTTGCCCGTTTCGTTAGCGACGGGGATGGTGGCGGAGAGCGAGCTGAAATACCCACCGAAGGGGCAGCCCCGCCAGCAACGGTTGCGGGCTTGGCATTTTCCTCGGGTTCCGTGGTGGAGGTCGGGGTCGTACTGCGTCAGGTTGGCCGTTCGGCCGGGGGTGATGCGCCGGACGGGCCACTTGGCTTCAACGGACTGTTTGAAGTGATCTTCGACGCAGTTGAGGTCAAAAGGCGGCAAAAACTCGCCGTCGGGCAAATGCGCAAGGCCTTCTTTTTTGCCCTGTACCCCAACAAACTTCTCTACGTAGGTATACCAAGGCGCGATGTCTTTGTAGCGCACTGGCCAGTCTACGGCAATGCCATCTTTCATATTGGCTTCAAAATCAAGATCGCTCCAGCGGTAGCAGTGCCGCCCCCACATGATGGACCGGCCGCCGACGTGCTCGCCCCGGATCCAGTCGAAGCGCTGGTCTTCGTCGTAGTTGCGCTCGTCGTCTTTCACGATCCAGTGCTTATTGTCTTGGTTGACCCACCAGTGTAAGCGGTTTTGCTTGAAGTAATGCGCAGCGATTTCCTCACGGGGTACTTTGTTCTGGTATTCAAGGTCCCAGGTGTCGAGGTTGGCGGTGGGGTATTCTCCGTGTTTCACCATTCGGCCGCGCTCCAGCATGAGGGTTTTGTACCCTTTCTTGCAGAGTTCCATCGCGGAGTAGCCGCCGCTTATGCCGGAGCCAACAACGATGGCGTCGTAGGTTACTTCGTCTTTTCCTTGGGAGTTGAAATTCATGTTTATCGACTTTTAAGATTACTGACCTCTGCTTTGGGAACTCCCCATAACAAGATTATGGGGCCAAGAGACAGGCTACAATCTAGTGAAAAACAGCCAACTAGGGTGAAAATGACTTGTCTGAAAATCCAATCCCCCATCAAAATGGTAATTTCGCCGTATCTGGGATACGGACTAATGAATAGAAATACCCGCTAAAGCCCAATTTTCACTACCCGAACTATACTAAAATATGCTCTATATCACTTGGGAAGCCACCCCCGAAATTTTCAATATTGGCAGTTTTGCCCTCCGCTGGTATGGCCTCATGTTTGCGGCTGGCTTCATGTTTGGTTTCTGGATGGTGCGCAGGATGTTCCTTAAAGAAGGCGCGCCAGAGGAGTGGTTAGACTACCTGTTCTACTTCCTCATCGGGGGTACGGTATTGGGCGCGCGCTTCGGGCATGTGGTGTTTTACCAATGGGATTACTACAGCCAGCACTTGTCTGAAATCCCCAAAATATGGGAAGGCGGCTTAGCCTCGCACGGCGGCGTAGTGGGGGTAGTGACGGCGATTGCGCTGTTCAGTTATTTCATCAGCAAGAAATCATTCTTTTGGACTTCCGACAAAGTGGCTGGGCCAATCGCCTTAGTTGGCGCGATGATCCGGTTTGGCAACCTGATGAACTCCGAAATCGTCGGTTTGCCGAGCGATCAACCATGGGCGTTCAAGTTCGTCAACGCTGCACGCACCAGCTTGGCCGACGTACCGCGCCACCCCGTACAGATATACGAATCACTTAGCTACCTTTTTACTTTCGGCATCCTGATGTGGCTATACTGGAAGAAAGACGCAGGCCAAAAACCGGGACTATTGACCGGGCTTTGGTTTGTACTCATTTTTGGCTTCCGTTTCATTTGGGAATACTTCAAAAGTGACCAAGGCGGCTTCGGTACCACACTCACTACCGGGCAGTGGCTCAGTATTCCGTGCGTCCTGGCCGGCGCGGTGATGATTGCGATGAGTAACCGCAAACAGAAGATGGCGTAAGCGTTTTTCTGGGCGCGGCCGCAGGTGCTGGGGGAGGTTTGGGGAAAGGCTCCACCCCGAAAGGAGGCAGATGACCAAAGGCAGTTCAATTGCCCGAGGTAAAGGATAGGAATGTTTGGAGAATTTCTCCAAACTCGACAGGCGAACTTTTTTGTTGTCGAATTAGCTTCGGGCTTATAGAGAGGCAAAATATGGATTCCATCAACTAAACTCATCCGTTAAAGCAGCGACAAAAAAGGATTCGACTGGCGAGTTTAGCAGCAACTTCATCATTTTTTTTAAAAAAACCGGACCCGCTTAGGGGACCGAACAGGTTTCTACGTCTTGGAGGCAAAATCACTCAAACGAAAACATCAATATCGCAACATCAATACACTTTTTTCACTCCTCCGCACTTCCCGATAAACCAACAAACAACTGGGCCAGTGCGCTAAAATTCTCCCACTATGAAAAAGTGCATCTTCCTGCTCCTCGCTGTATTCACCCTCACGTTCACGGCCTGCGAAAAAGAAAACTACGCCCCCTTCAACGATGAAGACGACGACTGGTTTGTCGACTCAGAAGACCAAGGCGACGAAGACGATCAAGAAGAAATACCCCTGACCGACTATACGATCTCTGGCGACGAGATTACCATCATCAAAGACTACGATGTTCCCGCTCGCCTTCAAAACTTACGAGATGACAAAGCCCGCCACCAAGAAATCTGGGACCACTACATCCGGATGATCCCCGCTGAGGCACGTACCCGAATCGTTGAGTTCGAACTCTTCGTGAGCGACGAGTTGGGCGGCTACGTCGTAAACATTGAAGACGACCTCAGCCAATGGAAAATGGGCCTCAACATCGAAGTCTTCGGAGACCTGAGCGTGATTGATTTCAGCGAAGAAGCGGCCCAGCTAGTAATCCATGAAGTAGCCCACGTACTAACCCTCGATAATACCCAAATCAACTCCCGTATCGACGAAAACGGCTGCATGGAGTTCTTCGTCGGTGAAGGCTGTAGCCGTACCGATTCTTACATCGACCGCCTCTTTGAACTCGGCTGGGCCGACATCTACGCTAGCCACGACGAAGACAACCCCGACCCAACCTACAACCGCTACCCAGACCGCTTCGTAACCGAGTACGCCGCCACCAACCCCGCCGAAGACATCGCTGAAGTCTTTGCCTTCTTCGTCTCCGAGCCAGCGCGCCGTACGGGCAACAGCATCGCGGACCAGAAAATTCAGCTCATGTACGAGTTCCCCGAACTGGTCGCTCTCCGTGACCGTATCCGTGCTACCGGCGAGGTAAATGGCCTAACCGCAGGAATCAGTATTGGTGCGTTACGGGCTTCAAATAAAATGCTCCACGCTGCGCACCGCCATTAGTACAGCGTAGAGTATGTATGCTTGTCTTAGAAACAAGAAAGCCCCAACCAAGCAACTAGCTTGGTTGGGGCCTCTCGTTTAAGGAACACCTGGTTTTAGTGGTTTGGTGTTGCCTTAGAGCTTAATTACGGACCACCTTGTCGGTTTGCAGCAACGTGCCCTCTTCGTCTGTCCAACGTAGAATGTACGTACCGCTGGCAAGCGGCTTCGTAATGTTGAAACGCTGACCCGGTAAGAGCCCGTTGCGTTGGAATACCGTACGGCCAAGCATGTCTGTGAGTGTAATCATCGTTTTCTGCTCAAGTTCACCAGCGGGGACCAAAACGGTAAGGTCTCCTTGAGATGGGTTGGGCCAGAAAGATAGATGACCAGCATCAATTCCGTCTACTCCTTCAGATGTGAGTGATCTTGGCTCATCAAAAGCGGCTCGGTTGGAAGTACCAACGGTGGTAAAGAACCAGTGCTGGTTCTGGTTAGTGTTACTGTTCGTCCAGAGGTGTGGGATTTGACCATTAGAGCCACTTCCTTTTCCATCAAGGGAGAAGTCTTCGGCATTGCGCTTCTCTAGGCGGTAGTAACCGTCACCCATACTGATCTTTTTCCACTCCTGGTCTTGGGTATCGTCACATGTTTCCACCGTGACTACTTGGTATCTTGAGCCACCACTTCCTCCGTCAATACATACGTCGGTATTAACCTTCTTATAGCGGTAATGGCCATTACCTTCATCAATTTCTTCCCACTGCTGGTTCGCATTGTTCGCGTTGTAGTCATAGAGATAGAGGTCCTCGTTGTTCCCGCTATCTAAGGCATAAGACATTGCGTTGCGTTTGCGCATCGTCACAATGTTGTTTCCGCCGCTGCTACTACCACTTACTTCGGTAAATTTAAGTGACTCCCAACTTCCAGCATGATTTGCTGATGGAACAAATGAAATGTTGTCACTAGGATCTACCTGAAGCCTATCATTGCTAAAAGATACACCGGGTAAAGTTGCAAAATAAGTTCCTGAGATACTGCCAGTGGTGAATTCATAATAGGTGTAAGAGCCATTAGAACTTGTTGCTTGCATATCTGAAGCTCCGTCAGAATTCAAGACCCTTAGACCAGGCGTACTACCACCTGCAGCTCTACGAATGTGCCAGTATCCATTACCTTTAGCTACAAACTTCCATTCTACGTCACTACCTGTTGTACTTGTACTTGTCATATAAGGCTTACTTCCACCTGATGCAGCAGCTATTCTTCTGTCGTGCTGAGGTACATCAATGTAATATTTCTTATCAGGATCTGGGTTCCATGTACCACCACTGTCTCCACCACTTAAAGTCGTAAAGTTTGGACCTGCTCCAGCAGAATATGAAGTAGCAATAGAAGTGTCGTCACATTTTGCTCTCACTTGCCATTGGTAAGTTGTGTTGCTTGATAAGCCAGTAATGGTCTTACGAGCTATATTATTAGAAACTGAAAAGTCACCCTCATTCAGTCTTAGTGATGTCAGACCTGTCCATTCAGATGTTCCAGTTTTCCTATACCTTACATTGTAGTGATTAAAACTTGAACTGTAAGACCAATTAAGAGTAACACTAGTTTGGCCATAGTTGCTTACAGTTCTTGAACTCGGCACAACAGCAGAACAACTACCGCCGCCGTTGTCGTCGCTGCCGAGGATGAGACGGCTAAAACGCACCTCTCCGTAAGCATCAGGGTCTTCGTTAGCCTCGCTCTTACCCTTCTCTTGGTTCCAAATAGAAGACTGCGTATAGCACCCCGCTTTGAAGTAACCATAAGCATAGTTAGACTCGTAGGTATTGGAAAAAGTCTCGTTTTGGGTAACATTCTTCAGTTCAATCGTTACGTCACCGTTGTTGACATAAATGCGAGCTTCAAGAACATCACCTAAACTATAAGGCATAATATTCTTTAGTGTAGGATCTGCCTCTTCATTTCTGGTCAAGTGTAATTTCTCAGTAGTATGGGCTGCATACTCTAGGCGCATTACCTCTTCGGTACCACTGGTGCTGGTGGAGGTATTGCCTTTAAGTTGAAGTATACAGACTTCTTGTTTTTCATCCGGAAGGTGCGTGATTCTGAGCGTGGCGTTAAGCTCTTGCTCGTCATTGTAGTTCCAGAAAGTATTGTTGCCGTTTATCTGCTCACGCAGCTCACACCTGGGGTAGGAACCCTGGCTTGATAGTGCTCCTGCACAGTGTGCCCTGAAGACTACTTCGTTACCATCGGCAAAAAAATAGTAATTGAAAGGACTAGGAGCGGTGTAACCATCTAGATCCTCTCCGTCAATCGTATGGTACTTGATTAAGGGCTCTTCACGATCATCGTAGGCAACTCCTTCGTAATCGTTCCCATCCTCATCGAGTGGGTACTCGAGCTTGAAATTAACGATGTCCGGGAGAACAGATGATGGAGCCTGGGCGTAAGTAGCCTGCACTTGGAATAAGAACAGGAACAAGAAGGTTAGAGCACCCATGAGCGCCCTACGGAATAGGTTCCGACTAATGGCCGGTGGCGCATCCACATGAAGAAGGCGGGATGCGCTGAATAAATACTTCTTGGTTTGAAGTTGCATGATAAGTAGTTTGAGCCGAAAGCCAAGAGGATAGAATTTCTTGGCACGACAGGTGAAATATGTGTGTGGTAAAAAATCAATTAGCTAAATCAACAAACGTTTGATTGGTTAACCATTGATTGGTCAACCAATTATTGGTTAGCCAGTGCTAATGTAAGGCAAATTTTTTAAAACACAACTTTAATTCTGATTTGTAGCCTTTTTTTCTTTTTTTCTTCTTGATTTTCTGACTTAGGGGCTATTGGGTTTGGAATGTGGGTTGTGTTTTTAAGGACTTGACTTTTCTCATTGTTTTGGCAGACCTTTGCAGCCGATTTCTAGCAATCAACAACCGAACATGGCTTATTCCGAAAACCGCGCCTACGCAGAGCTGCACCTTGCTGTTTTTCTCTGGGGCTTCACGGCTATTCTGGGAGACTTAATTTCGCTCAACGCCGTTACGCTGGTGTGGTGGCGGGTATTGCTCACGAGTCTTAGCTTGCTGGCCTTTGTCCGCGCAGGGAAGATCATCAAGGATTTGGGCCTGAGGCAAGTGCTCATCTTTGCCGGCCTAGGGTGTATCGTCGCGCTGCATTGGGCGACCTTTTACGGCGCCATCAAACTGGCCAACGCCAGCGTTGGGCTTATCTGTATGGCCACCACTTCCCTGTTCTCCAGCATCGTGGAGCCGTGGATTACGGGCCGGAAGTTTTTGTGGTACGAGTTGCTGCTGGGGGCTTTCATCCTTCCCGGCATTTGGCTGATCGTTGATGGCGTTGATCCGTCTATGACGACGGGCATTCTGGTAGGGCTGCTTTCCGCCCTACTGGTGGCCATCTTCAGCTCCTTCAATAAGCGGTATGTAGACAAGGCCGACCCGTTCCGGATCACCTTCATCGAGCTGTCTGCCGGGACGTTGTTTCTGACGCCCTTCCTCCCCTTTATGCCGGGGAGTTTTATGCCTACCGCAATGGATTGGGTTTACCTGGTCATACTGGCCGTACTCTGCACTACTTTTACCAACTACCTGTTTTTGCGGGTGCTGAAAAAACTTTCCGCCTTTGCAGCCAACCTGACGATTAATCTGGAACCTGTTTACGGCATTGCCCTGGCTTATTTTATCCTCAACGATGCCGAAGAGCTTACGCCCAGTTTTTACTGGGGTACGGGCTTGATCCTCGTAGCTGTGTTTGGGTATGCGGGCCTGAAGCGGTACTTCCGGCTCAAGAAGGAGGCTGCGGCCGGAGGGGCGGGGCTTTGAAAAACTTGCTCTGCATCCTGCGTGCGCGCCAAAAAGAAACGCCCGCCCTCCAAAACCGGAGGGCGGGCGCCTTCATCCACAAAGTAGCCTTTACGGATTATGCGGCTACTGTTTTGCGGCTCCTCATGTAGAAATAAAGGCCGATGAAAACAGCAATCAAGATGCCGGGGAAAATTGCGATATTGCCTAGGGCCGCCTGCCCGGTTGCTAGTTCTGCGGCGTCACCGTCTAGTCCGCTGGCGAGGGCCGCTTCGCGGCCACTATCGATCCAACCACCAATGATGGGGTTCCAGATTGCTGCGCCAAGCATGCCCGCTCCGCCGATGAGGGAGAGGCCGAAAGCGCCGGATTTTGGAATGTTTTCCGCTGTAAAGCCAATCATCGTTGGCCAGAAATAACAGATGCCGAGGGCAAAAATAGCCGTGCCTACATACACAAGCGGCCCCGTCACCATGCTCAGCATCGTGAGGCCGAGGCAGGCGAGTATCGCGGAACCAACCAAGACGCCAGAGGTGTTTAAACTCTGGATGAGCGGCCCGGCGAAGAAACGCCCCGTAGCCATGATGCCCGCCGTCATGGCCAGTAGGATCATGGCGTTCGCGCCGGCGTTGCCGAGGATGCGCTCAACCCACTGGGTTGCGCCAAATTCGGTAGTCGCCGTCATCGTCATGATAAGGGCCATCACGATGAACAGCGGCGTAAGGATTCCTTTGATGTTCTCGCCGGTATCACTCACGATGTTGGCTCCTTTGGGGAATTTCTGCCCCAACATCAGCATACCATAAATAGCCGTTGGTACCAGCATGGTAGCGATGAGGACCTGCCAAGAAACGGTGTCGGACAGGAAATACGCGATCAATGAACCGATCACGATACCGCCAGGGAACCAAACGTGGAATTTGTTGAGCATCTCCGTCTGCTTGTCTGGGTACATGTCCGCGATGAGCGGATTACAAGCCGCTTCCACCGAACCATTGGCGAAGCCGATCAGGAAGGTTGAGATCATCAAGCCCCAGTAACCACCGGCCGTCATGGTGAGTACCAACCCGAGTACGTGGCTGATGAAGGCCAGCCAAAGCAAGACCTTAGGCCCAACGCTGTTGTAGATGGCTCCGCCAATCAACATCGCGACGGGGAAGCCGTAAAAAGCCATCGAATTCACCCAGCCGAGTTGGCTGTCTGTGAGGCCAAAATCAGTCGCGAGGTTCCCCAAGATGCCCGCCCGGATGGCGAAGGTCATGGAGGTAACGATGAGGGCAAAGCAACTGGCGAGGAAGAGCCGGTCGCGGTTTTCGGGTATGTCCGCGAAGGACCTGGTAGAAGCGGTGGTGGTAGACATGATCTGAATTTAAAGTTTAAGTTCTTGTGTGTAAATATCCTGGTTTTTAGCTCCCGAGTTCCCGGATCCGAATATTGCGGTACCAAACGGCATCGCCGTGATCTTGGAGAGAGATTTTTCCGGAGGTGGTTTGGCCGAAGGCTTCAAATTCTTTGAACTTAGAGCCAGCAATCATCGCTTCCCATTCGGGGCCTTTGTTGACGTATTCAACCTGTTTTTTGCCGTTGAGCCAGTGCTCTACCTTCCCGTCAGTGACGATGAGGTTGACTTTGTTCCATTCGCCAACGGGTTTTACGTTTTCTTCAGCGACGGAGATCATGTCGTAGAGATCACCGGCGCGGTGGGTTTTTATTTTGCCGTCGGGGTGGCCGTCATTGTCGAGCACCTGCATTTCGGGGCCGGTGCGCCAAGCGTAGTCGTAGCCGTTTTCGATGACGTTATAGATGATGCCGCTGTTGCCGTTTTTACCGATCTTCCACTCTAGTTCTAGTTCGTAGTTGGCGTACGCTTTGTCGGTCACGATGTCGCCGCCGCCTTCGGCTTGCCAGCCGTCTTTGTTGGCTACGTCGAGATGGATGGCGCCGTCGTTGATCTTCCAGGCTTCGCCTACGCCTTCCTTGCCGTAGGTGTGCCAGCCGGTGAAGTCTTCGCTGTTGAAGAGGGGAACCCATTCGCCGGGGGCGGCCATTTCTTTTTCGGGCGCGGCCGCAGGTGCTGGGGAGGTTTCGGGCGCGGTTGCGGAGGAGGCGGAGTCTCCGCAGGCAACCAATAGAAGTAGCGCGGCGGAGAGCAGAAGTTGTGTGATTCGCATGAACGTTGTTAAATATGAGGAGGGAAAGATAGTGAACGGCGGGGAACT
>CALEDI010000227.1 GCA_937949535.1 uncultured Lewinella sp.
CTAAATGATAAAAATAGCAGTTGCCAACGATTTAGCGAAGGCGGCAGCCGCAGCGGTTTTGCTCCCCTCCCCGATGGGGTAGGGGCTGGGGGTGGGGGTTTGTGGCCATGTCAACTTATGTATATCCCGTAGGCCGGAGGCACTCAACCCAATTCTCGGGATTATCTTTACCCCATGTCCGCAACCGCCTCTTTGAAACAATTCTGGTCTGCCGCCCGCGCCGCCGCTGCGGCGGGCGAGCTGCTGAAGCTCACCCTCAGCAAACCAGCCCACGGCAGCAAAGACCTGCCCCGAAACCGCTACGGCCGATTGGTCGAAATCAAAGGCCGGACGATGATCCAGATCACCCACCGCTACGCCGACCGCGAAGAGGTGAAAAACCACCCCATCAACGAAGCCCTGGCCCTGATGGAAAACGCCCTCGGCACGGATTACCACAACGCGGACCTGTTCAGTACGACCGAAAAATTTAGCCTCATCCTGAGCCGGAAGGGCAACGCGCGCGTACTCCGACAACCCGCCCTGCACCCGCGGCCGCGCCCAGATGTATCGCTCCCGACGCTGAAAGACCTCGTCGTCAAAGACCACAACCGCGAGAAGCACCGCGACATCCCCGCCGACAGGCCCTACCTGAAAGATCTCGGCATCACGAACGCCAATGGTGAGGTCTTGCGCGACGGCAAACGGAAGTTTAAGCAAATCAATAAATTCGTCGAAATCATCGCCGCGCTCCTCCGCGAACACCCTCTCAAAGACGGCGCGCACCTCGTAGACATGGGCTCCGGCAGCGGCTACCTCACCTTCGCCCTCTACGACCACTTGGTGAATACCCTGGACCTAAACGTGAAGATCACCGGCGTAGAACTCCGCCCCAAACTGGTCGAGAAATGTACGGCCATCGCCCGCAAAAACGGCTTCAAAAAACTCCACTTCGTAGAAGGCTACATCGACGATTTTAAGCCCAAGAAAATAGACATGCTCATCGCCCTCCACGCCTGCGACACGGCCACGGACGATGCGCTCTACAAAGGCCTGCTGGCCAAATCCGAAATCATGGTCGTCGCGCCCTGTTGTCAAAAACAGGTCCGCAAAGACATGGTCGTCCCCGACGACCTGAAACCCCTACTCGGCAACGGCATCCTGCTTGAACGCCAAGCCGCCATGCTCACCGACGGTCTCCGCGCCCTCCTGCTCGAAGCCGAAGGCTACAAAACCAAACTCTTCGAGTTCATCCCCCTAGAGCACACCGCCAAGAACGTGATGATCACCGCCATCAAGGGCCGCAAACGCCCCAAAGCACTGGAAGAATTCCGGACGCTTCGCAAGCGGTTTGGGGTGAAGAAGCATTATTTGCGGAAGTTGATTAAGAGTTCCTTGGCCCCGGGCCCCTAGCCCCCAAAGGGGGAACTTGGTCCCGGTCGAGGCTTTCCAAGCCGAGTGAAACGCCGGTTGAAGACTTGTAGTTTGAACGGGAACCACAAAACAAGAAAGATGAAAATCAGCGTAGATTTCAACACGATCAACCAAGACACATTGAGTGTTCAGGCCTTCGCTATTGGCACGCTGAATGCGCTGATTCCCCAAATGACGTCTTCTTCTTTTGAACTCATTAGCATCGGCGATATGCTCACTTTTCCGTCCGCCAGGTTAGCTAATGCGGCAGTCAAAGAGGAGTCAAGTCTTCCAAATCCTGATATCGTTTTAGATGTCGACGGAAACTTCTTCGACGATAATTTTCCGACGGTAACATTATTGGCGGATGCGGACGAAGAAGTCTTCTTTAAGCAGCCGTGGTGGAAATTCGACAAGGACCGGCAGAGCGAATATTTCTGGATGGTTGCCGCTGCTAAAGCTATTTTTGTTCCATCTCGTAGAGTCTCTGATGCTTTGGTTGTAAGTATGCCAGCAGCATTTCACGAGCTTACACGGAAGAAAACCCACGTAGTAGGCCACGGCCCCAACCCAAATCCCATCCTCCCCGCCGACGTAGTAACCCGCCGCATAACGAAAGAAGTCTACGGCAAGGAGCATTCCTATTTCTACGCCCCGTCCTCCGGCCATGCGTCGGACAACCTGGAGCGGTTGTTTGCCGCCTACGATGTTTTTCGGGCGCGCTGCAAAGAACCTGTGCGGCTCTTGGTGGGGCTTCCGGAGTATGAGCTAAAGCATCGTCGCGCCGTCCGCAAAGCGAGGAAACGGGCTAAATTCAGTCAAGACATCGTGCTGCTGCCTGAGCAATCTGACCATGAATACCGCAAGGTGTTTAGCTCGGCGCGGGCGATCGTTTACCCGTCCTTATCCACCAGTTTTCCGCTGCCCGTGCTGGATGCTTGGACGGCGGAGATCCCCGTTTTGTACACCGACAACGATATTCTTCAGGGCGCCGGAGCGCTGGTGCAAGGAACGGACGAGCAGAGCATTGCTGAAGGCATGGTCTCGTTGGTCACGACGCCGTTTCTGGCCTCCGGCCTAGTAGAGAACGGTAAACGGCGGTTGCAAGCTTTCTCCTGGGAGGCGGTGGCGGAGCGGGTGGCTGGGGTGTTGCGGGAGGTTGGGGGTTCGGGTTGAGCGCCTCCGGGGCGATTGCAATGAGATCGCGCCGGAGGCGCTCAACCCAGCGAGAGGTTGAGGGTTCGGGTTGAGTGCCTCCGGCACGATTGCAACGAGATCGCGCCGGAGGCGCTCAAACCAGCGTGAGATTGAGGGTTCGGGTTGAGTGCCTCCGGGGCGATTGCAACGAGATCGCGCCGGAGGCGCTCAAGCCAGACTTAATCAGGCTAAAAGATGTGGCCAATGAGAAAATCAGGAAGTATCTTCCGGCTAGTTTTCAACTCTATAACCCGGCCTGACCATGCGTTTTTTTTTCGCCTTCCTCCTCCCCTTCCTCTTTTTCCCCCTTACCCCCTTACTCGCCCAAGACACTCTCTCCTTCGGCGGCATCTATGACCTGCCGGGGGCGGAGGTCCGCGCCAGCTATACGCCGGTAAGCCCGCTGGCGCAAAGCTTCACGATCGAGGAAGTCTACCGGCTGCCGGGTACGTTTTACGACCCGGCGCGGCTGGTGGCTCTGCTGCCGGGGGTAGTGCAGACCAACGACCAAGCCAACCACCTCAGCGTGCGCGGCAATACGCCCAACGCCAACCTCTGGCGCCTCAACGGCCTGGCCATTGTGAACCCCAACCACACCGCCAACGCGGGTACGTTTTACGATTTCCCGACGCTGAGCGGCGGCGGTGTCAACGCCATCTCGGCGCAGATGTTGGGCAACTCCGGCTTCCTAGCCGGAGGCCTACCCGTCGAGTACGGTTTCGCTACCGGCGGCACCTTCGATCTCCGCCTCCGGCCCGGCAGCAAAACCCGCCGGAAGTACCAGGCCCAGGCCGGCTTCATCGGCTTCGACCTGATGGCCGAGGGGCCGATTGGAAACTCGGGCAAGACAAGCTACCTCGTCAATGGCCGCTACAGCTTCACCGGCCTGCTCGCGGACATGGGCGTTGATTTTGGCGGGGAGGAGATTCGGTTTGCAGACATTAACGCGCACTTGCACCATGAATGGGATGGGGGGGAGATTAGTGCGTTTGCTGTTTTGGGGCGGAGCTCGAACGTCTTCCGTGGGCCGGACTCTACGGAGCAGGAGATAACGGAGCAGAAGGAGTTGTTTGATATTGATTTTGAGAGTGAGGTGGAGATATATGGTTTGAGCTTTAATCACCAATTTAATAGAGGTGAACTAAAAGGGGGAATCGCAACATCCAACACTAATAGCGAGCGAATTCAGGTGACTTCGCCTTTGTCCCTAGGAACTTCAGCATCATTCCTTGCTGACACAAGAACAATTAATGCAAACCTACAATATTCAATTAAGTACAATTTAGAAAAATCGCTGGAAATCGGTGCCGAATTCATTGATTTTGACAGTGGTGTTCTTTCTTCATTTGCAGGCCCTCCAGCCCTTAACACAGGGGCAGAAAATTTAATTTTATCGCCTTTTGTTGCATACAAGTTTAAAACACAGAACACTCTTTTTGATTTAGGGCTACGTGCTTCCGCCTATCTTGATGGTCTAAACTCTATCATCGATGAATTCGTACTAGAACCGAGGCTTCAAATAAAATATAAATGGAAGAGACAGAGTCTAACGTTTTTGTTAGAATATATAAGTAGTGATCGGCCTATCATTCAATACTTTACATTTGATCAAGGCCCTATTGTGAATAGACAAACGAGTATCGGATATAAACGCAAGATAGGCAAGGTAAACCTTCAAATTACAGGTTTTTACCAAAGCAGCCCAAAGGATAAGGGAGTAATACTAAACGACTTCTTCATATCAGCTAATAATTTTCATGAAATCGACCTGAACTATAATTTTTTCAGCTCGTTCGATGTGTCAACACGACGATATGGGTTAGAACTTGAGTTTGCTGGCGGTAAAAAAGATGAGGGGATTTATTACAGAGGAAGTATAAGTACAATTAAGGCCGAAACAAAACAGCCCGACGAGAAATGGACATTGGATCGTTTTTCTGCCGATTATATTGGCAAATTAGCAATCGGTAAGGAATGGAGTAAAAAACTAGAAAATAAGAACGAGAAAACTTTAGGTATAAATCTTTCCCTTGTTTTGCATAGTGGAGAAAGGTATGGACGCATAATAGCTGACAATAATGGCTTCGGGGTGTCAAGATATTTCAGTACTCCAGACGTAACCGGCGGCTTCCTAAACTCCACCGGTACCTACTTCCGCCCAGATCTCCGCCTCTACAAAACCAAAACCCGCCCCAAAACCACCACCACCCTTGCCCTCGACGTGCAGAACGCAGCCAACGTACAAAACACCGCCAACGTCTACTACGATGCCTTCTTGGAGCGACCGAACGAGCGGTTTCAGTTGGGGTTGATTCCCGTGCTGAGCTACCGGATTGTTTGGCGGTGATAGGCGTGTTTGATGGGCTTCCTCCAAACCCACCAAAACCTCCTTTAAACTTCCAGATGTAGTTTTGCGCAATCCTACCGT
>CALEDI010000228.1 GCA_937949535.1 uncultured Lewinella sp.
TTACTTTTCCGAAAGGCATCTGCAACCGAAAAGCTAAAGCGCAAAGCGAAAGATTTGATGGCGAGTTTTTGCATTTTCAGCCCTCAGGCCCAGTATTTGTGATCAGCCGAGGGCACAGCCAAAGGGTTTTGTTTCTTTTTCCCTAAAAAGAAGGCCCCCGGCAGGGATGTAAGACGAGATGAGTGCCTTGTAAGCCTGAAATTATAGCGGACCATTGTATATCGAAATGTTGATTTTTCGATTTTTCGATTTGTCGGCAAGTCGACATAACGGAACACGCCCTAACCAGCCAAAACTGCTGCCACAGCTGCCTCTAGGCTGTCTACCGCTTGGTAAATCCCCCCTCTACCGAACCAAGTAACCTGTCGTTTGGCGTATCGTCGGCTATTTTGCTTGATGCGTTCTACGGCGCGGTCGCGGGTGCAATTTCCGTTTAAGAAAGGCCACCATTCCTGATAGCCAACGGTTTGCAAGACGGGTAAGTTGCAGTCTGGGAAGAGCGCCCTGGCCTCGGCCTCTAGGCCGTGTTCTAGCATGAGGTCTACGCGGCGATTGATGCGGTCGTAGAGCAAAGGCCGCTCGGGGTGGGTGCGGAGGTAGACGCACCGAAAAGCGCGCGGAGCGCGCTTGCCAAGAAAAGACGAATACGCCACCCCAGACGAATAACAGACCTGCAAAGCGCGCTCCAACCGGCGCGGGTTTTGCTGGTCTACTACGGCGAAGTGAGCGGGGTCTAGCCGTTCGAGCTCGGCTTGGAGGCCTGAGAGACCTTGCGCTTCAACCAACTCCTGCACCTGCGTGCGCGCCGCATCGGTCACGTCGGGGAAAACATCCAGCCCCTCGCAAAGCGCCCGGAGGTAGAGCCCGCTGCCGCCCGCCAAAACGGCATGGTCGTGTTGCTTAAAAATCGTTTGGAGGCACGCCAGGCCCTCGCGCTCAAAGCCTCCCGCCGTGAGCGGCTCGTGGATGCTGCGGTCGGCCACGAAGTGGTGTTTCGCCGCCGCGCGTTCCTCGGCCGTCGGCCGCGCGTTACCAACCTCCATCTCGCGGTAAAACTGCCGGCTATCGCCGCTGATGATTTCCGTGCCGAAGTGCCGCGCCAATTCGATGGCGAGGGAGGTTTTGCCGGAAGCGGTGGGGCCGCCAAGTACGATTAGGGTTTTCAGAGGAGAGGTTGTTTAGGGGGGAGATGAGTTTTTTTTGATGTACCTACACGCTTTGCATATAAACATGTTTATATGCAAAGCCTACCGCTTTTCCATCAACATCCGATAAGCCGCAGCAAAATCCGGCTGCCCATACCCCAGTTTATTATCAGGCGCGTCCGCTTGGTTTGCCGTAGCCCGCACCGCATCGAGTAGTTCCTGATTGGTGGCATCTGGGACGGCCTGCCGCAGGCAGGCCAGCAGCCCCGTCACCAGCGGCGAAGCCAAGCTGGTGCCATTGGCGGAGGTAAGTCCACGGCCGTTGCCCGAAACGGCGGCAACGTCTACGCCGAGGGCGCTTACGTCGGGTTTTGTCCGGCCGTCTGCCGTGGGGCCGTAGCTGCTGAAGTAGGCGCGGCTTCCGTCTTTGTTTAGCGCACCGATGGCAAACGCTTCGGGGCTATCTGCGGGAGTGCTGACGAATTTCCACGGGTCTGCGCCCGAGTTTCCTGCGCTGGTAACGATGATCATTCCGCGCTCAAAAGCGGTCGTGATGCCTCGGCTCGCGGGGCTCGTTTTTCCGTCTAGGTCTTTGTACTTATAATCCATCGATTTGGAGCTAAACGTGGTGTAGCCCAACGAACTATTAACGATATCTACGCCAATACTATCGGCTATTTCTAGCGCGACAACGTAGTTGATTTCCTCCAATCGATGCTCGCCTTTACCGTTTTCCGTTGTGAAGAGTACGTACCGCGCCTCGGGCGCGGTGCCGATGAAGAAAAAAGGATGGTTGGCCGCCATAGTGCTCAGTACGGTAGCGCCGTGGGTAGAGCCGTCTAGGGCGGTGCTGTCTTGTTCCACCACGTCGTAGTTGGCGGGCACTTCGGCTTCTTCGTTGTAGCCCAGAAAATCTTTGTAGCCTACGCTCGGGAAGCCTCCGTCGAAGACCCCAACCAGTACGCCCTTGCCCCGAAAGCCCCAGGCGTGCAGGCTGTCTCCTTTCATGCCCGTAAGGTTACCCCAACCGTAGCCGTAAAAACGGGACGCGATAGGCACGGCGTCGGCCCTAGGTTCGGGGCGGTCGAGGTTGGGAACAACGGGTAGCGGAGATGGGCGATCATACTGCACCGGCGCGACTAGCTCAACGTCGGTAACGAATTTCAGCTTGCGCAACTTCTTCACTTGTGGTCCAGCGGCGGCCACGACCACGCCGTTCATCCACTTGCTTTTCAGCCAGAGCGTTGCGCCCGTTTCTAGCACTTTGCCGAGGTACTTCGGGCTCAGCGGCAGGTCCGTTTCCGTGACTGCTGCGCCGTGGGCGGCGCGGCGGAGCAGGGCGCGTTCGCTCAAGAACTCGTCGGGCTTAGCCGTGTTGTATTCGGTTCCTTTTTTGTCTTTGAAGCTCACCATGTACATGCCCGTTTCGGATGTTCTCTGGGCAAATGATGGCAACGAAAGCAAAAGGCAGGTAGCAAGAAAGAGTAGTTGTTTCATTTAGTTTGTTTTGTGGCTTACACTGTACTAATAGACAATGTTATGGGCTTTCCGGTTTATTAGGGCGCGGCCGCAGGTGCAATGCGGGGTTAACAAGACGCTTGGTTGATGGGCTAGCCTTAGCCCACTAGTAGCTTAGCCAAAACCCGCCCGACTTCCGCCTCCGGGTCTGCCAAGGCCAACTGAATCTGTGCTTTTTCGTAGTCTCCTCGGCGAGCGGCGAGTTTGTTAGTGATGAACGTTTCCAGTTCTTGGGCCGGTTGGAGGACCGGGCGGTGCGCCCGGCCAAGCTCCAAGCGTTGCAGCAAGACCGAGACCGGTGGGTCTAGGAAAACGGTGACGCCGTGGGCGTTCATCCAGTCCATGTTGTCATTAAAGCAGGGGGCTCCGCCGCCAGTAGACACCACCGTTGCGCCCAGTTCGGCCGTTTGCCGCAGGGTGGCGGTTTCTAGGTCACGGAAGGCGGCCTCTCCGTCGTCAGTAAAAATCTGGCTTATTGTTTTACCCGTGCTGCGCTCAATGGCTTCGTCTAGGTCCAGGAAGGGCAAGCTCAAGGCCGTAGCCAACCGCTGGCCTGTATACGACTTGCCGCAGCCCATGAAGCCGGTAAGGTAGATGGTTTTCATTATAGGACTTGTTTTAGAAATAACGTGAGGTTTGCCCATAAGCACAGGGCGCTTCAGGACCTCCTTTAGCTTTGCAGAAGAACGAATTAGAAAGAAATTGATATTTAATATCGGCGGTCGTCTCATCAAGAGACGACGACCGTCGAGATTAAATGTTAATTTCCCCCACACCAGATTTTGGAACAAAACAAGACTCGTTGAACTATCGGAGGTAAACTAATAGGATCTCCATACGCCACTTCTAACGAAAAAGGCTAAGCTTCGATTCAGCACCTTCGATAGTTTATGATTCGCCCAAACCCATATAGCAATCCATCTTCACAGTAGTAAAGGAGGAGGGAAGCGAATTAATCAACGAGCCTCATAATATTTCACAAGATATGTTATTTTCTATCATTATTGGAGTAGACAGCGCCAGCGAGAAGTTCGATTGGCACGCCCTAGATGCCCAAGAAGTTGAGCTCGGCTACGCGGAGACCAAGAACACCTCCACGGCCATTCAGACTCAGTTCACGAAGCTGTGCCAAGACCATAAAGTACGGCCTGAGAAAGTGTTGGTCTGTATTGAAAATACGGGCCTGTACTCTCTTCGATTAGCTTACGAATTGTATTTGAAGAAGTTCTCCGTATGGATGCAAGACGCCTTTCATCTAAATCACTCTATCGGCCGTGTCAAGGGTAAGACGGACAAACTCGACGCTTATCGCATTGCCAAGTATGCAGTGCGTAACGCTAAGGATTTCAGTGCCTTCGTCCCCAATTCCAAAGCCTTAACAAAGATTAAAACGCTAATGAGCCAACGCAAGAGAATGGTTAAAGCCAAAAACTTGTTGATGGTGCCCATCAACGAAGAGCGTAAGCACAATCCTCATGATTTATCGGACTGTTACGATGAAACGGATGCTGTAGTGGCCTTGATAAAATCGACGATTAAAGCACTGGACAAGAAGATCGATAAAGCGATCAAAGCAAATTCTGAATATCGTAAGACGTACGAGATCCTACAATCCGTAACGGGTATTGGTTCCTTAACGGCTAGGCTATTGATTGCCAAGACCAACAATTTTGCCAATGGTCTGGAAGGGCGAAAACTCTGCTCTTTAGCTGGAGTAGCTCCTTTTCCTAGAGAATCGGGAAAGTGCCTTAAGAAGAGGCCCAGTAATGGAAGTAGCTCGGATCGAGAACTGAAGAGTTGCCTCTACCTAGGAATGTTGCGCCAAATAAAAATGGACAACAAGATGAGCAAATACTACGCCAAAAAAAAGGCTGAAGGGAAGCACCACAATAGCATCATAAATGCAATGGCCAACAAGATTTTACATGCAGCAATTGCCTGTCTGAGAAAAGGAGTTATGTATGACGAAAATTATACACATAAACTTGCATAGATCATAGCAATCGAAGCGTTTATTTCTGCCTCTGACGAAGTCGAGGTAGAAATAATCCTTTGAGCGTCCGGTGCTTATGGGCGAACCTCACGTTGTAAAGCATCATTAAGGGACGCCGTACCTGAAAGACAAACAGAAGTTTGAGGTCAAAGACACAGTTACTAACTTGTGCTGGCGTAAAGCCCCCGAAGGACTTTCTTCGAGCAAAACGCTAGCATAAACCTCGTAAACATGAACATCCTCATCACTGGCGTCTCCACCGGAATTGGCGCTACCACGGCGGAGCTTTTACTGAACAACGGCCACCACGTTTACGGAACAGTTCGGAAGGCCAACGATGCTGAAAAACTTGCCTTGCACCCTGCGTTCAGCGCCCTAGTGATGGACGTCACGGACCGCCCAAGCATAGCCAAAGCGATAGCCACCATCAAAGCGACCGGCAAACCGCTCCACGCCGTAGTCAACAACGCCGGTATTGCCGTCTCTGGCCCGTTAGAAACCATCGCTGAAGAAGACTACCGCAAACAATTCGACGTCAACGTCTTCGGCAACTTGGCCGTAAGCCAAGAAGCCCTTCCCCTCCTACACGCCGCCCGCGAGGCGGGCGAAACCAACGTAAAAATCATCAATGTAAGCAGCGTCTCCGGCTACGTAACCGCCCCCTACACCAGCCTGTACTCGGCCAGTAAATTTGCCGTCGAAGCCCTCACCGACGGTATGCGCCGCGAGCTAAGCTCCTTCGGCATCGACGTACTTAGCGTTGCACCCGGCCCAGTAAAAACTCCCATCTGGCAGAAGGCAAAAAACCAAACCAAAGCATTTGAGGGTACCCGCTACGCCCACATCTTAAACAAACTTGGTGCCTACACCGACTCCGCAGAAGCCGGCGGGGTCGCCCCTGAAGTAGTTGCAGGTGCCATTCGGGAAATGCTAGAAAAAGACAAGCCCCGCCCAGATCGCTTGGTGATGAAAAAAAGAGCGTGGCTCGTTCGTTTACTCATGCTCTCCCCCAAACGCTGGCAAGACAAGGTGTTCCTGAAAAACATGAAATCTAATAAGCGGTACTAACGCTACTCATCAATTTACACTTTCATGAACAACCAGACTACTCCAAACCTCGTTCTTTAAACTACAATGACGCCCCGCCACTACTCTCAAATCTATCGCCAACTGCGCGATTTAGACCCGCACGACTACCAGCGGGTCATCCGGCGATATGAGGAAAAGGAAGACGAACTTGGGCGGCTAGATGCGCTGGAGCATTTTGAACTAACCGTTTTCTACGTAGACGCGCTTTACCAAACGGGGGCGTTCCGGCAGCACCAACTGATGGTCGATCTGGTGATTGAAGCCAGCATTCGGGAATGTTTTGTGGTGGTAGAAGGGTTTAGTCAGGACGTTTTCCAGTTCATGCTCTTCCGCAAAGCCGCTGCGGCTTACCGCTTGCGAGATTTTGACACAGCCATCCATGTGGGGCGTGAGTTGGTCCGGATCGATAGTGGGCGAGATTTATACGTCCGTTTTCTGCGGGTAGCGCTGTTCAAACAACAGGTTAGGGTGTTGCAATTTGGGCGGGCGGCTTTCATCTTTTGTATTCTGTTTACTGCCCTCATCATCACGGTCAACTTATTGGTAGTTGCCAATTTCTACCCTCGGCTAGAGGCGTATTTCCAGTGGGCCATCGGGCTCACTTTTGCGACGGGTCTTTTGCTGCTGATCGGTAGCTATTGTTTTGCTGCTTGCCGCGCTCATTTCTGGGCTTTTGGTTTTCAGCGTTCTTTAGAGATGCCGTACAAAAAACAGTAAGTTATTTATACGGCATCCTTTACCGAACAAATAGGCTATTTTGCTGCTGAATTAATAGGGGCTTAACACGGAATAGTACGTTGATGGCGTTCTTTGTGCCCTGACACTTACCTTTAGGATTAAACAAAAACGCACAGCTATGAGCAAGCCAACCTTAGTAATCTTAGCCGCCGGAATGGGCTCCCGCTACGGCGGCCTGAAACAAATTGACGGCGTAGGCCCCAGCGAAGAGGGCATCATTGAATACTCTATCTACGACGCCATCCGCGCCGGTTTTGGTAAGGTGGTCTTCATCATCCGCAAAGACATTGAAGCGCCTTTCCGCGAAAAATTCGACGGAAAGTTTGGCGACCAGATCGAGGTAGCCTACGCTTTCCAAGGCATGGACAGCTTCGTTCCCGCAGACGTAGACCACTCCAAACGCGAAAAACCTTGGGGCACAACCCACGCTATGCTGGTAGCAAAGGACGTATGCGACGAGCCTTTTGCCGTCATCAACGCCGATGACTACTACGGCGTGAAGGGATTCCAGAAAATGGCCGACTTCCTCAACAACGAAGCTTCCCCTACGCTCTTCTCCATGTGTGGTTACGTGCTCCACCGGACGCTCTCCGACCACGGAACGGTAAACCGGGGCGTAACCGTTGTAACCGAAGACCATATGCTCCAAGACGTCAATGAGCGCCTCAAAATTGAGCGCGGCGCAGACGGCAAGGTGACTTACCTCGGAGACGACGATGGCCTCCGCCATGGCTTAAAAGACAACGACGTAGTGTCCATGAATTTCTGGGGCTTCCACCCCTCCATCTTCCAAACCATCGAGGATGGGTTTGCGGTATTTGCACGAGCCAACACGGAGAACCCCCGCGCAGAATACCTCATCCCCGAACTCATTGATGGGATGATCAAAGACGGCTCCGCCAAGGTGAAGGTGCTCGTTACCGACGATAAGTGGTACGGCGTAACCTACCAAGAAGACAAACCTCGCGTGCAGGAAGCCTTCACGAAATTGGTCGCAGATGATGTTTACCCTACGCCTTTGTTTGGGTAAGCCACAGCCGCAACCACAATGCTGAAACCTAACGTTAGGGCAGAGCCACCCTACCTCAAGCTGCCCTGAAAGGGTGCTACGTCTAGCGCGATGGGCTGATCTTGGCCTTCGGCCTCGTTCAGCCCATCGCACACGAGACCGATTTGGTGCTTGCCCTATCATTCTATCTGCTATCAAAAACAAGGGGCGCGGCCGCAGGTGCAAAGGAGGGTTTTCCGGCACGGATGCACCCCTTAGGCATCGTCGTTAACAGGCAAGTTGGGGTGTTGATCTGCCAGCGGGGTAGGCTACCTTTGCGTTCGGCTTGGTTTTCGGACACGAGCTGCTCGCCACAGGGCGATCCACCAGATGATAACTTTAAGGAAATGTACGAACTAAGCCACCCCGGCACCTCACTGAAAGGCCACATTGAGCTTACGGGCTCCAAGTCAATTGCCAACCGAGCACTCATCATTCGCGCCCTGACGGATGGGGACTTCCCCATCCATCGTCTTGCGGCGGCAGACGATACGGTCCGTTTGGAGAAATTGCTTGCAAGCGAAGACGAAGTGCTCGACGCGGGGCCTGCGGGTACCACGTTTCGTTTCCTTACCGGCTACCTTAGCCGGCGGCCTGGGCACCAGGTCCTGACCGGGAGCCAACGGATGAAGGAACGCCCCATTGGCATCTTGGTGGAAGCCCTCCGAGAGTTGGGGGCAGACATTGAGTACACCGAAAACGAAGGCTACCCTCCTCTGCGCATCGGGCAATCTGCGCTAGACCAGACGAGCGAACTCACCATCGCAGCGGACACGAGTAGCCAGTACATCTCTAGCCTACTGATGCTTGCGCCTACCTTGCCCAAGGGGCTGCGGCTCAGCTTGGAGGGCAACATCGTTTCGGTGCCTTACATCAAGATGACCCTGTCTTTGATGGCTTACTTTGGGGTAGAAAGCCGCTGGGAAGGGCAAACGATCATCGTTGAACCACAAGCTTACCAAGCCCGGGAGTTTACCGTTGAGGCAGACTGGTCTGCGGCAAGCTACTATTATGGTATTGCTGCTTTAGCTCCAGAGGCGGATTTGCAGATTGATGGGCTTTTTGCGGAAAGCGTACAGGGAGACTCGGTTGTTGCGGAGCTGTATGAGCGCTTTGGTGTAAGGACTACCTTTAATGATGCGGGCTTACAGATCGTGAAGCCAGCTGATGCGGCGGTACCGCCGCTTTTTGAGCAAGACTTTGTGGATTGCCCAGACATTGCCCAGACGCTGATGGCGACCTGTGCGGGGCTTGGGGTGCAGGCGCTTTACAGTGGCTTGCAAACCCTTTTCATTAAGGAAACCGACCGCGTGAAGGCCATGCAGACGGAGTTGGGGAAGTTGGGCATTGCGCTCTACAAAATCCCCGCCCACATGAGCGGTGCGGCTGAGGGGCAACAGTACTTCGGGCAAGAAGGTAAAGCTGATTTCTCCGCCTCCGGAACACCTGTTTTCATGACCTACCACGATCATCGGATGGCGATGGCGCTAGCGCCTTTGGCTTTATTGCACCCTGTCCGAATTGAAAACCCTGAAGTGGTAGGGAAGAGTTACCCCGACTTTTATACGGACTTTGGTAAGCTTGGCTTCCGTACCGAAGCGCTGTAGAGGCAGCGAGTCTAAAGTATGCGCTGTAGCTAGTACAGGTGATTTAACGTTCTCTCAAAAACGGCTACCGCACCTGCGTTCGCGCCTACCGCTTAAGTACGGAGGGGGACAAATGCCTTTTTTGACCTTTATCGGTAATAAATTACCATTAAGGGCTATGCAAACACTCACTTTTCGGGCCCCACCCCATCAATATGGGGTGTAGCCCCCCCCTTTATCACCCTACCTTTGATTTGTCGAAAGGGAGAGGTGCAACTTTCTCTATCGAGTTTTTCCAAAAAGCGTGTTTATTTTGAGGCCTGCGAATTGTTGGTTTTTCGCCGCCTCCTGAAAGGTTTTTATTTTGGCGCATAGCGCCCTAGATTCCAGTTATTACAAAGTAGTTAGAAAGCTACAATATAAGGTTCGGGCGGTGCAACGTCACGGACCTTTTTTTTTAACACCACCTTTGACACTTTCTACCACGCAACCAACGTTCCTTAGGCTGTACCTTTATGCGCTTTTCCGGAGTCCTCTGGAGAAAGTGCTATTTGTCAACATGTTTTTCTGCCCATCACTCACGGGGCACTTCCCTTTGAACTCCTTCGGTATGCATCACGGTTATACGCTCCGTTCCTTATCATTACTCTGCCTCATTTTTTGTTTGCTGGCTCCGCTTGGTTTGCTGGCCCAGCGGCCTCATACGGTCAAGGTTCCGGAGCAGAGCGCGGTTGTTCCATCTTCGGAAAAAATGGAGTGTAACGATGCGGGAGAGATAGGCCAGTTTTCTGGCTTTATGATGCAAAGCAACAGCTTTGGTGATAACCTGACGCCATCTGATGTGATCCAGTATAATCTTTGGCCAAAGGATACCATTTTTCTTTGTTTTGGGGACGAGTTTACAGTCAACATAGCAAGTGGTTCTGAAGACCTATCGGGGGACCCCAATACTGCTACAACCCCAGGAGTGGGTTATGCTTTCTATAATTGTGCACCCCTAGAGGATGGCCCAATCTTGACAGATATTGCTGCTGATTTCTGTGTTACGAACAATGGACTGGACCCTTTTGATGACCTGACCATTGCGGTGCCTTCGGGGTATGAAACAGGTGATTATACCCTGACGGTTGCTAACGATGTACAAGGCGGCCTTACGATTCCGGGCTTATTCCCCAACGCGATGGCCGAACCTACGCCAGTGATACTCACCTTGGCTCCCATTACTTTTGACCGGGCTGCTGCAGGTGTTGCTGAATATGAAGATGGTGGGCAATGTGTAAATGTTTCAACAGACCAGACCTTCACCGTTGCGTTTCTCAACCCTATCACGTTGTCTAACCTAGACATGGCGCCGGTTGATTGTGTTGGTACCTTTGAAATCCGTGGTGGTGCGCCGGAGCTGCTTGGAACCAACGACTACAATATTGAAATCGTGAACGAGGTAACGGGGGAGCGAGCTGTCATCCTGACTCCTGCTAGCCAGATTCGGCATAACGCACCGATTTTTTACCAAGTACCTACAGCGGGCAACTATTCGATTTCTATCGATGACGACGGGGTAGGCTGTAGTATGGTAGATAACATCATTGTTAACCACCCGACGGGCTGCCCTCTTCCGGTGGTGTTCAATATCGAGAGAGCCCGAGGGTTGCCCGGAGAGCAGGTTTGTGTAGACATAATGCCTGAGAACTTCATTGATGTGGTAGGCTTTCAATTTGATATTGAGTTTGACCCTAGTGTGCTTCAGTTTGATAACGCTAGCAACCTACACCCCAACCTTTCGGCTGCTAGCTTTGCTTTCAGCGGGCCGCCCACTCTGCCTGCGGGTACTGCACGGTTTTTATATTCTGACTTGACGCTTTCGGGAGCTGACATCCCGAGCAACGAGGCCGTATTCTCTATATGTTTTACAATTCTGGGGAACTTGGGCGATCAAAGCGATGTGAGTGCTGTAATTAATACATCAAGCTTTACACGTAGCCCAACACAAACGGGCATACTTGTTGTCAATTCCGGCTCAGTAGTGGTTACGGACAAAGCCTTCCTGGTTACCCTTGACAAGACGAACGAAACCTGTAACGGAGACAATACGGGGGTCATTTTTGCAGAAGCACTTGGAGGAGCGAGCCCTTACATTTTTTCTCGCCGCCGAATCTCTCCTGTTCCAGAAGCGATATTCACCGACGATCAAACCCGTACAGGCAACCCTGCCTCTGTTAATTACTTTGCGCGAGAAGACGGGGTGTACGCCATAAGGGTAGTGGATGCTAACGGCGCCGAAGTGATTGATACTATTGAGGTAGAAGCTGGGCTAGCCATTGGTGTAAACGTAGAAGTCATCTCTCCACCTAGCTGTAATGGCTTTGATGATGGCTCCATTCGCGCCGTTGTTTTTGAAGACGGCGTAGAAGTCGTATCTCCACTTGCTGCTGGCTATAGTTTTAGCTGGGAAGGAAGCTCCGCAACCGGAGATATCCGGACGGGGTTAGTTGCTGACCAGTACGAGGTTACAGTAACCTCTCCCGAGGGGTGTTCCAGTGATGACCGGGGCAACCTTAACCAACCTTCCGACGTCCGGGTGCGCCCAGACAACCCCGACGATGCGGTAAGTAGCGCAACGTGTACCAGCACCCCCGATGGGTCCATCACGATTACCGCCGACGGAGGTACAGGGCCTTATGACTTCATGTGGGGAGGAACCTTAGGAACTGACGATGACGCTGCGATGTCTACCCGAAACGGACTTCTCCCAGACGAATACGCTGTCATCGTAGCGGACGTAAACAACTGTCGGGATACGGCCAACTTTGTTGTCGATGCTCAAAAGCAGTTGATTATAAACTCTGAGGTGGACTCCGCCTCTTGTTTCGGCATTTCCGATGGGGTTATTCGCGTCAATGGCTCTGTTACTGGAGCGATGGCCGTTTTGCCTTATGAGGTAACCTTACTTGATGAGTTCGGCGCTGTCATTCAAGCAACCCAACCTATTGTTGACAATTCCCTGCCCTTCGTCTTCTCCGGCCTCAGTGCGGGGCGGTACGTAGTTGTTCTGGATGATCAGGACCCAGCTATGGGCTGTGAAGTAACCGACACTTTCGAGATATTCCAACCGTCGGTCTTAGTAATTGACAACAACCTCATGATTACCAACGAGACCTGTATCACTGGGAACGATGGCACGGTAACTGCGGCTGTTTCTGGAGGAACCATGCCTTATGAATTCCGCTTCGTGAACGATAGCCTGGATGTCCGGATGGATACCATGCCTCCGAACGGTTCCCTAACTGGCCTCAGCGCAGACCCTAACTACATACTCATTGTTACTGACCAGAACGGCTGTGAGGCTAGGGTAGACTTCCGCATTAATGCTCCGGAAAGTGCTACACTCGGCGTCATTGATACGAGTTTCATTACCTGCCCAGGAGACAACGACGGGATACTTACCGTAGTCGCTACCCCGCCAACAGGAGAGACAATCACCTCTATTTTCTGGTTTATACTTAATGCAGATGGTAGTAGAGGAGCTCAGGTAGCAAGTGGGCCATCAACCCTGAACAATCTAGACGTTGGCAACTACCTCGTTGAGGTGACTACTTCCAATAGCTGTGTTGCACAGAGCTTCGGTACGATTGTCAGCCCCGGAGAAGTTTTCCTTGAGGAGTTTTCGCAAAACAATCCGCAGTGCCCTGATGATGCTAACGGAAGCATTTTCCTTACCCCCGGTGGGGGTACTCCGAACGGAGACGGGACCTACAACTACGTTTGGTCTACCGACCCCAACGGAGCCCCGACAACGAACCCAGCGTTTACCAACCTCAGGGCGGGCACTTATACGGTTACGGTTACGGACGCTAACGGCTGTCAGCCTCCCTTTGATACAACCTTCGTTTTGGTAGACCCACCACGCATCACGGGCACATGGCAACTAACGCCCGTAAGCTGCCCCGACGACCTTACGATGGACGGCGCGGCAACCTTCACCGCAGCGTATGAAGACGGAACCGTTTCCAGCTACGACTTCGAGTTTTCCTCCGGAACGGAAATAGTGAACAGAACTATGGCTACCGAAACCGGACTACCCCGAGGGCTAATTGCCGTAGAAGTTAGTGATGGCACCTGTTCGGAAACGTTCACGGATACCATCCGGAGCCCCGATGAGTTTGCGGTGGAGATCGTCACCAGTCCCATCAGTTGTAATGGACTTACAGACGGAGGCGCGGTAGTGAACATTAGCGGTGGTACGCCTGGGTATACCTTTGGTTGGTCCGTCTCGGCGGATACCGACAACACCGTGGAGGGTTTGGCCTCTGGAACAGGTTTTACGGTTGAGATAACGGACGACAACGGATGTTCGCCCGGAACCCAAACCTTCAACATCCCCGAACCAGACCCGCTAACCCTTTCTATAGACCCTGTAACAACTACGCAAACAGTACGCTGTGCGGGAGACATGAACGGCCAGATCAATGTATTCGTTAGTAGCGTCAACAACAATGACCTAGCCACTAACCCGTATAGTTGGTCTGGGAACGTTGCAGGGCCAAACGAATCAAGTGCGACAAACCTTTCCCCCGGTGCTTACGGCATAACGGTTACTGATGTGGAGGGCTGTCAGGACAGCCTCACCTACATAATCGGAGAGCCAGAAGCAATTATTTTTAGCGTACTCCCGATTGAAGAGCCGCTTTGTTTTGGCGAAACGACTCCGATATTGGTAGATACGGCCTTTGGTGGTACGTCAAATGGTATCGGAGACTTCACCTTCTCTGTAAACAACGATGGTTTTCGGGTTCCCGTTGGGCAAACCGGGACCGCCTTTGCTGGGGAGGTAGTTGTGACGGTCTTTGATAGTGTAGGCTGTTCGGCGGAGCAGACCTTTAGCGTGAACCAGCCACCACAGGTATTGATTGACCTTCAGGAGGAGATTGTGATAGAACTTGGAGACAGCCTTACGCGCTTGAACCCACTCATCAGCCCTGCTGGCGACGTGTATGAATACCTCTGGACGCCCGGAGATTTCTTGAGTTCGGACACGGTCCGTAGCCCATTGATCTATCCGTTTGAAAGCCTGGACTACCAGTTCCGCGTGACCAACGCTAATGGGTGCCAAGCGTTCGCGAACATCTTCGTTGAGGTAGACGCGAACAGGAACGTTTACATCCCGAACGTATTCAGCCCCAACCGTGATGGTAGGAACGAAGATTTCCGAATCTTTGCCTGCCAAGGTGTACAGCTCGTAAAGTCTGTTCAGGTTTATGACCGTTGGGGAGCTGTTGTGTTTTCAGAAGACAACTTTGAGCCCAACTGTTTGGACGGGATTCAGCTTTGGGACGGCAAAGGGCAGAACGGAGAAACCGTTAACCCTGCGGTATTTGTCTACATCGTTGAGGTCGAATTCTTGGACGGTGTAACGTTGGTCTATCGGGGCGATGTAACGGTACTTCGATAAACGTGAGGTTTGCCCATAAGCACCGGACGCTCAAAACGTTCGACTGAAATGCCTAGTGTAGATGGCATTTTAGTCGATCCTTTGAGCGTCCGGCACCCCAACCTCACGTTACGACAACAGTTTATGTTGATAACATTTATTACTTTAAACAATAAATAGTATCAATAAATTTCTCTATCTTCGCCACTGCGCTGAAGCCGGAGAACGAAGTCTTTTCCTTGCCTCTCTAGAGAGCCTGCCTTTGCACCTGCGGCCGCGCCAGAAGAACAGCTAAGAAAAGATACCAACATGAGTGATAAGGCACAGGAACCCCAAGGGGAACACGCCTCCGACAACGAAGAGCAAATCACGACCCTAAAAGGTATGTACGAGGATTATTTCCTCGACTATGCCAGCTATGTGATTCTGGAGCGTGCCGTCCCCACCATAGAGGACGGCCTGAAGCCCGTACAACGCCGCATCTTGCACGCCCTCAACGAGATGCACGACGGCCGCTACCATAAAGTAGCCAACGTGATTGGGCAAACGATGCAGTACCACCCCCACGGCGACGCCGCCATCGGCGCAGCCCTAGTCAACATGGGCCAGAAGAACCTCATGATTGACCCCCAGGGGAACTGGGGCAACACCCTAACCGGCGACTCCGCCGCCGCCAGTCGCTACATCGAAGCGCGGCTCACTAAGTTCGCCACCGAGGTGATCTTCAACCCCCAAACCACCGAATGGCAGGTGAGCTACGACGGCCGCAAGAAAGAGCCCGTCAACCTACCCGCCAAGTTCCCGCTAGTGCTCGCCCAAGGGGCCGAAGGCATCGCCGTAGGCCTGAGCACCAAGATCCTACCCCACAACTTTATTGAGTTGTGCAAGGAGAGCATCAAGATTTTGCAGGGCAAAAAACCAAAGATTTATCCCGACTTCCCCACCGGCGGCAGCATTGACGTATCCGACTACCAGTGGGGAAAACGCGGCGGAAAGATCAAGATTCGGGCAAAGATCGAGAAGATCGACAACCACTTTATCGCCATCCGGGAGTTGCCCTACGGCATGACGACGAGCAGCCTGATTGACAGCATCCTGAAAGCCGTCGATAAAGGGAAGATCCGGATCAAAAAAGTACAAGACAATACGGCCGCCGAAGTAGAAATACTGATCGAGCTGGCCTCCGGCATCAGCCCCGACGTGACGATCGATGCGCTCTACGCTTTCACCAACTGTGAGCTTTCCGTCTCCCCCAACGCCTGTGTGATCATTGATGGAGACAAGCCGCACTTCATCTCCGTGCTCGATATTCTGGAACACACCACCCACCAGACAAAGGCGCTCTTGAAGATGGAACTGACCATCAAGCAGAAGGAGCTGGAAGAAAAACTTCACTTCGCTAGCCTAGAGAAAGTCTTCATCCAAGAACGCATCTACCGAGACATCGAAGAGGCAGAAGACTTCCCTGAGGTGATCGACATCATCCGGGCCGGGCTGGAGAAATATTTCCGGGATCCGCTAGACAAGAAGAAGGCCGGAGATACCCGCATCCAACTACTGCGCGCCATCTCCGAAGAAGACATCGTTCGGCTCACCGAAATCCGGATCAAGCGGATTTCAAAATACAACAAATTTAAGGCCGACGAACGGATGGCCGCACTCGAAGAAGAGCTCAAGCAGGTCAAGTACGACCTAGAGCACCTCACCGAATACGCCATCGCTTGGTACGAAATGCTGCTGAAGAAATACGGCAAAGGGAGGGAACGAAAAACGACCTTCGACAGCTTCGAGAAGGTGAAAGTTACCATCGTTGCCGCCAACAACTCTAAACTTTACGTAGACCGCAAGGAAGGCTTCGTGGGGAAAGGGCTAAAAAAAGAAGAGTTCGTAAAGGAATGTTCCGACATCGACGACATCATCGTCGTGCTGAAAAACGGAACCATGATGGTGACCCGCATTGCAGACAAAACCTTCGTAGGCAAGAACATCATCCACGTAGACGTATGGCGCAAAGGCGACGAACGGACCACCTACAACATGATCTACCTAGACGGTAAAACCGGCCGGGCGATGAGCAAGCGTTTCAACGTGAAGGCCATCACCCGAGACCGGCCGTACCAGCTCCACAAAGGGGCCAAGGGATCGAAGCTGCTTTACTTTAGTAACAACCCCAACGGGGAGGCGGAGATTGTGAACATCCTACTCAGCCCCGCCTCTAAGGCGAGGGTGAAAGACTTCGACTTCGACTTCGCCGAACTCGCCATCAAAGGCCGGGCTTCGGGCGGCAACATCGTAACCCGCTACCCCGTCCGGAAAGTGACCATGAAGGAGGCAGGAAAGAGTACCCTCGGGGCACTCAAAGTCTGGATGGACGAAGTGAGCGGCCGCCTCAACCTCGAAGAACGCGGCCAACTGCTCGGCGGCTTCGATACCGGAGATAAACTGCTCGTGTTGCACTACGACGGCACCTACGAACTGGAAGAGCTGGACATGACCCGCCGCTACGACCCCAAGCAGGTCTTCTACATCGGCAAATACCACGACGATATGGTGGTGAGCGCGGTCTACTATGAAGGCGAACGGAAGCTAACCCTCGTGAAACGCTTCGAGATAGAGACGAGCGCAACGGGGCAGAAGTTCAACTTCATCACCGACAACCGCCAGTCTAAGCTCTACCTCGCTACCGTACACCCGAAGCCGGAAGCGGAAATTGCCTTCAAGGTGAAACGAGAAACCCAGAAGAAGATCATCCAACTCGCCGACTTCATCGACGTGAAGGGCTGGAAATCATTGGGCAACAAACTGCACGATGGCAAACTGACTGGAGTGAAGGAACTCAACGAAGCCTATGTGCCGCCGGTGCGGGAGGCGAAGGGTAAGGCCGCTACTAAACCGAAAGCAGGGCCAGCGGATACACCGGGGCTCAAGCCCGGCGACACCATAGAATTGGACTTTTAAGAACCAATTCTATGCTCAAAAGCGTTATCTTACTACAAATAACAAGCCATGGTAGCCGAAGTCCCGCTGTTCAAACAAATTACTGATATGTTAGCAAGCTCTCGTTCTCCGCAGGAACTGTTGGCCCTTAAAGCTACAGAAGCAGAGGAACAGCGCTATCAGGAGTTAACGCAAAAGAGTCATATTGACTTGCTAACAAGTGAAGAGCGAAATGAGCTGGCACGGTTTGAGGCCGTAGAACACATTGTTAGAATGGCTAAGATTGAGGCATATATTAAACTCAAGGAACATTGAGCTTACGCGAAAACTATATTTCCCAGACCTTAAGGCTTCAAGTTGCGGAAAGAGCAGAAAACAAATGTGAGTATTGCCTTATCCCCGCAGTATTGACATTTCTGTCTTTCCACATTGACCACATTATACCACTTAAGCACGACGGGCTTACCATAAATTCTAACTTGGCTTTTTCCTGTAGCCTATGTAACCAGAAGAAAGGCCCCAACTTAGCGACCCTGATCCCCGGCACCCGTGAGTTGATCAGATTATACCATCCTAGGGAAGATACTTGGGCTGAACATTTCACCCTGAACAATAACGGCGTTATTGTTCCTGTGAGTAGCGTTGGTGAAGCCACTATCCGCATTCTGGACCTAAATATTACGGAACGAATCCAAGAGCGCGGACGGTTGCTTTCGGCAGGTGTTCAACTAGTCTAAACCGCCACGTCGTTGTCGCGCAGCGCAGCGTTCAGGCTCGTCTTCTTGTCCGTACTTTCCTTGCGCTGCCCGATGATGAGGGCGCAGGGAACTTGGTACTCGCCCGCTGGGAACTGCTTGGCGTAGGTACCGGGAATGACCACCGAGCGAGGCGGAACGTAGCCCTTGTGGGTAACGGGTTCGCTGCCGGTAACGTCGATGATGTGGGTGCTCTTGGTGAGTACAACATTAGCGCCGAGTACGGCTTCTTTGCCTACGCGAACGCCTTCCACCACGATGCAGCGGGAGCCGATGAAGCAATCGTCTTCAATGATCGTTGGGGTGGCCTGTAGTGGTTCCAAAACGCCACCAATACCGACGCCACCGCTGAGGTGGACGTTGCGGCCGATCTGTCCGCAGCTACCAACTGTTGCCCAGGTATCTACCATAGTTCCGCTGCCAACCCATGCGCCGATGTTGACATAGCTCGGCATCATGATTACCCCTTTTTCGAGGTACGCGCCGTAGCGCGCGATGGCGTGGGGCACTACCCGAACGCCCTGGGCGGCGTAGTCTTTTTTGAGGGCCATTTTATCGTGAAACTCGAAGGGGCCGACCTCGATGGTCTCCATCTGGCGGATGGGAAAGTAGAGCACTACTGCTTTCTTTACCCATTCGTTGGCTTGCCAACCATCGGCGACGGGCTCGGCAACGCGGAGGCGGCCTTTGTCGAGTTCTTCGATGACGGCGTTGATGGCTTCTTGGGTTTTGGCTTCCTTGAGGAGCTCGCGCTGGTCCCAGGCGGCTTCGATGATAGCTCTTGCGTCTTGCATTTTGGGGTGTGTTTTTTGGGAAGGCAAAGATGGGAAATTAGAGGGGGTTTGCAAGCAGGGCCGGATCATCTATCCGTCGGTTATACGCCGCCGAAGGTTGGTTAGGAAGTGCTGAAGGATAGATTAACAATACCTTAGGCATCCTTTGGCTTGGTTTCGCGTTCTTATCTTTACCAAACAAAAACCAATAGCTATGCGTACCCTGCTCCTTTTCTGTGCCCTTTTCGTTTTCTCCGGAACCGCCGTTCAGGCGCAAAATGCGAACCTTTGGAAGACGCTTTCCAAGATCACTTACGAAAAGAAATTCGACGAGCTGCTGGGCTTCAAGGTCGATGTGCCTGTTTTCAGTGAAGGCATCAGGGCGCTTGAGGGCGAAATTGTGGAGGTGAGTGGTTACATCGTCCCCGTGGAGGGCTATAAAAGCCACACGGAGTTCGTGTTTAGTGCTTACCCCTACAATATGTGCTTTTTCTGCGGCGGGGCTGGGCCCGAAACCGTAATGGAAGTGACCAGCAAGGAGCCCGTAAAGTACAGCACCGACCGGGTAAAACTGCGCGGCAAACTCCTCCTCAACAGCGACGACATCAACCGCCTAATGTATGTCCTCATCGACGCCGAGTTGGTGAAAGGCGGAATGGACGGCAAGTAGGTCTGTACTTTACCCACGCTGAAAATACCTGTGGGGTAGCGACTACAAGACTACCGAACTAAATAAGGCGCGGCCGCAGGTGCAAGGAAAGTTTTCGGCAATGTTGGGAACTAGGATGATAAGAATGTTGGTAAAGTTGCCACGAAACTCGACAGGCGAACTTTTTCGCCACGTAAAGAACTCGTAATTCCTAGGGTGTAATATATTCATGTGGAACTAAACATGTACCCAGTTCTATAAGCGAAAAAGAATTCGACTGGCGAGTTTGGAGAAGTTCATCAAACATTCTTATCACCCTAGTTCGGAACCGCTATCTTTGCTCCTCCGAGCCAAAACCATTTAAACCAACCCCGTGCTAACACCCCGTCCATCTTTCGTTGCCGTACTGTTTGTACTTGCAGGCTTACTGACTTTTTCCTCCTGCGAAGACGATGCTGCGTCAACCTCCACTGCACCTGCGCCCCCGCCCAAAATAACCCGCGAAGTGGACCCCAACGCAAAACCTGTACCTCGTTTCGACGCCGATAGCGCCTACGCCTTCGTAGCCAAGCAGGTCGCCTTCGGCCCCCGCGTAATGAACACCCCCGCCCACGACGCCACCGGCGACTGGCTGGTAGCTAAGCTGAAATCGTTTGGCGCAGCGGTAGAAGAACAAAAATTTACCGTCCCCGCCTACGACGGCACTCCGCTGAAAAGCACCAACATCATCGGCCGCTACAATCCCGAAAATGAGTACCGCATCATCCTCGCCGCCCACTGGGACACCCGCCACGTAGCCGACCAAACAGACGACCCCAGCGCAGTAGTAGAAGGCGCCGACGACGGCGCCAGCGGCGTAGGTGTCCTCCTCGAAATTGCCCGCCACCTCGGCCTATCTACCCCCAACATCGGTGTAGACATCGTCTTCTTCGACGCAGAAGACTACGGCCAGCCCGGCGAAGTCTACAACCAAGACAGCTGGGGCCTCGGTTCACAGTACTACGGCAAAAACCTGAAAGCCCCGAAGCCGCAGTACGGTATTCTCCTAGACATGGTTGGCGCTAAAAACGCCCGTTTCGGCCGCGAGGGGTACTCCACTCAGAACGCCCCCATGTTGGTAGATAAAGTATGGCGACTGGCCAAAGGCTTGCCCATGTCAGCGGCCTACTTCACCGACGAAAAACTGCAACCCCTTACGGATGATCATTTCTTCTTCATGCGAGAGTCTGGTGTGCCGATGATCGACATCATCAACTTCAGCAGGACCAACACCAGAGGCTTCGGCGACCACTGGCACACCGGCAATGACGGCATGGACATCATCGACAAAAACACCCTCCGGGCCGTAGGCCAGGTGGTGGTCGCTGCAGTTTACCGAGATGCTGCGGGGACTTTTTAGCGTTTCTGGCACAATTTGGATAGCGATCGTGCCGGAGGCACTCAACCCGAAAGTAACCCCTACCTTTGCACCATGGATATCCTCATCACCATAGCGCTGGTCTACTTCGCCTACCGTGGCTACCAGTGGTACACCAACGTTTATGAAGAAGTTAACGGCCCTAAACGGCCGCGTGAAGTACACGAAGACGAGTTCGCCAACACGCCCCCCCCAGCCAACGAAGACGACTACATCGACTACGAAGAGGTGACGTAAGCTATCGCGTAGCGATTACCTCTCTCACCTCCAACGTCCGCTATCGCGTAGCGATTACCCTTCAGATAACCCCGGACGTAGTCCGGGGTACTCACCTCCCCGGACGCAGTTTGGGGCCTCTCTCTCACCCGCTATCGCGTAGCGATTATCCCTCGGATCTCTCCGGACGCAGTCCGGGGTACTCACCTCCCCAGACACCGTCCGGGGTACGCACTCCCTCCGGACGCAGTCCGGAGTATTCATCTCCCCTCGGAACGCAGTCCGAAATCTCCCCGTAACCCTTCTCCCATGCCCACTCTCCCCCGCTTCAACGGCCGCATCAGCGACTGGATTCTACACAAAGAGAACCAACTCATCGTCTTCAACAAGCCCTCCGGGCTGAGTGTACAGCCCGACAAGACGGACGGCCCCAGCCTACTCGGTATGGGCGCGGCCTACGTCCGCCACGACCTTTACCTCATCCACCGGCTAGACCGGCCGGTCTCTGGCGTAGTTGTGATGGGGCAGAAGCCCTCTGCCCAAACCGCCCTGACGAAGCAACTCCAGGCGGGCACGATGGGCAAGCACTACTTGGCCATCGTGGCTAACCGCCCCGAAAAAGACGAGGACACCCTGAAGCACCACCTCAAAAACGCCCCCGGCAACCGCTCCGCCATCGACGAAGCCCCCAGCCCCGGCTCCAAACTCGCTGAGCTGAGCTATAAATACGTTGGCAGCAGCGACCGCTACCACCTACTAGCCATCACACTAAAAACCGGCCGAAAACACCAAATTCGTTGCCAGCTTGCCGCCATAGGCTGCCCACTACGCGGAGACACCAAGTACGGCTTCAAGCGCGCCAACCCCGACAACAACATCGACCTGCACAGCCACAAAGTTGCCTACGACCACCCCGTCACCGGCGAGCGGGTAGAGCACATTGCGCCGCTACCGGAGGGGACTGTTTGGGATGCGTTTCGGGAGATGGTTTAGTACCTTCGCCCCCTCAAATCCCCCACCACCATGACAGCAGACCTGATCTTCGAGCACTTCCCCAACCTGACCGACAAACAAAAGGAGCAGTTTACCGCCCTAGACGCGCTCTACCGCGACTGGAACGCGAAGATCAACGTCATCAGCCGTAAAGACATCGACAACCTGTACGTCAACCACGTACTGCACAGCCTAGCGATTGCCAAGGTGGTGAAGTTTCGGTCTGGGGCCAAGATATTAGACCTTGGCTGCGGTGGTGGTTTCCCCGGTATTCCGCTGGCGATTTTGTACCCCGAGGTGGAGTTTCACCTAGTAGACGGCATTGCGAAAAAGATTCGCGTCTGCAACGAAGTGATTGAAGGCATCGGCCTGACGAACTGCAAAGCGGAGCAAAAGCGAGCCGAGGAGATCAAGAAGCCGGTTTACGACTTCGTTGTAACCCGCGCCGTAGCGAAGATGGAGAAGCTTGCGGAGTGGAGCTTGCGGCTGATTACGAAACGGCAGCGCCACGCGCTGCCCAACGGCATCCTTGCGCTAAAGGGCATTGGGCTTACGGAAGAGATGTCCGCTTTCCCGAAAGGAGCGGTAGAGGAATTTCCGATTGCGAAGTTTTTCCCAGGCTACCCTTTTTACGAGGTTAAGGCGGTAGTTTACTTGCAGTACTAAAATTTGTAGGGGCCAGGCGGAAGAGCAACTTAGGCTATTCTTCTTCGGCCTTGGCTTTCTTTTTAGGCTTGGCTTTTGCTTTAGGCTTGGCCTTTGGCGCTGGCTCAGCTTCTTCTGCTGGTTCTGGTTCTGGGTTGGCGGCGGCTTCGGCGTCTAGACGCTCTTTGTCTTCCTCTTTCCTTTTGGTTATCTTGTTCAGTAGGATTGCGGCCTTAATCATGAAGTCATCGTGGCACTCAACGTACTCATTGAAGACCATAAGTAGGCGTGCGGCATCGAACGCGGCGGTGCCGGGAACGATCTGGCGTGCGGCGATGGGGTGCAGCCAGTACTCTAGGTTGTTGGAGCGTAGGTAAGACTGATCGGTATGGAAATCAATCACCATCGCCAGCTTGTTGAGGCTGAAGAGGTAGTCGGTTTCCCGGTTCAGGTCTTTCTGGATATCAATGATGTTGATGTAGTCGAAATTGACCCCAGAGCGTTCGCAGAGGAAGATGTCTCTTCGGCCATCAAAAACGATCAAGTCGTCAAAGCGGTACTTGCGCAGGTTTTTGAACAAGAAATTCCGGACGGCCATTTTGGTCGAGCGGAGGTTGCGGAAAGCATATTGCAGTTCCTCTTCTTCCAAGCGGAAGTCTTCCTCGTAGCGGAAGCGGCGGTTGGTACGCATATTGAGTACTTCACGCACCCTACGAGTGGTGTGGCCTAGCTCGTCGGTTTCGGCGTAGACATCAACGATGTCTACATTGGCTTGATTGATCCAGCTTTCGAGGAAAATTTTGTTGGAGCCTCGTTCAAATACGAGGAGTGCGATCTCACTAATCGCGTAGAAGTTGGGGTATCCTCCGTAGATGTTTCCATACTTCAGTTCTAGGAATGCTATGTTCTCGTTCACGGCTTGAGGTTAATTCAGTTTTGTTCCCGGTAATCTTCAGAAAACGTAAAATAAGGGCTTGCTGGCAGTAATGAATAACTACTTGTTTATTGTAATCTTAGGGACGTTATTCGCCATGGGCCGTCTTCAATACCGCAAGGTAGGTAATCAGACATAAAGTAAAGGTCTTTACCTAAGTGAAAGGTTCAACTCAAGGCCATAATTTGGGTATAAAACGACCATCACGATAGATTTCCTGCCCGTCGGCATAGATAATGCCTCCGTTTTTCATGTCGGCTATCATGTCCCAATGAACGGTACTTTCGTTCTTCCCTCCCGCAACCGCGTAGCTCTGGCCGATGGCCATGTGAACAGACCCTCCAATTTTTTCATCAAAGAGGATGTTTTTGCTGAAACGGTCTATGGTGTAGTTGGTGCCTACTGCTGCTTCCCCAAAACGCCTCGTTCCGGGAATGTCAAAAGTTTCATCGAGTACTTCTTGGCCGCTTTCAGCCTCCCATTTTATGATTTCACCGCCCTTTACAGTTAGCGTTACGCCCTGCACGGTTTTTCCGTTACGGATGGCGGGGTAGTCGAAGTAGATGTATCCATTGGCGGAGTCTTCTTCTGGGCTGGTATACACCTCGCCGCTCGGCATATTCGTTTGCCCATCGGAGTTGATCCACGTTCGGCCGTTGGTTGTGAAGGTAATGTCGGTTTTATTGTTGACGTACCGGAAGGTAGAGCAACTGTTCATGTGGTCTACTACGGCTTGTTGGCGTTTACGGACTTCCAACCACGCAGCGCGCGGGTCTGCCTGATCGATCTTGGTTGCTTGCGCAACGAAAGCCGTGTATTCTTCAAGACTCATCTCGGCTTCTTCGGCCAGGGCGGGGCAGGGGAAAACACAGAGGCTCCGCTTTAGGCGGCGGTCTGCCGTACGGTCAAAATACGTTTTAAGTACAGGCCCCATGGCCGCACGGCCGGCTTCGCGCAGGGCTGGCGCGGCTGGCGCTTCGCGCAAACTGAAGGGCGCCCGGATGTTGATGTAGGCTTCAAACTCTTCAATGGCTGTTCGGTAAAGACTGGGGATGTAAGCAAACTGCTCTACACTGCCGTAGTTCCGCATAGCAGCGGCCGAACCTTCTACCGAAAGACTGTACTCTAGGTGGCCGCCGGCCTTCAATACCTCTTTCTTGATTTCAGTGATGAGCGGTGCAGCGAGAACGGTTGAGCTGACAAAGAGCCGCTCGCCTGCCTGGAGGCTTACGCAGTAGTTAACAAGTAGGTGAGCGTAAGCGCTTAGTTGTTGTTGGGTCATAGGATGGGGGATAAAGGAAGTTATCGTTTGGTTAGAAACTTGGCGCGGTCAAGCCCTCGGTGCAAAATCCGCTCATAGCTTTCTGGCATCAGGCGGGTGATCCTATCAATGAAGCTGGCATCAGGACCGATCGTGACCCTGTTTTTGCCGCGCTTTATACCGTTGATGATGGTGGTCGCTGCTTGCGGAGCAGTGGTTTTGGCCATCTTATCGAAGCGGGTTACAAAGCGTTCATGTCCGTTTTCGTTATTGACCATCGCGTTGCGCGCGATGTTGGTTTTGATGCCGCCGGGGTGAACGCAGACTACTTGTAGGCCCGTACCTCGCATCTCTACCCGCAGGGTCTCCGTGAAGCCCCGAACGGCAAATTTACTTGCGCAGTAAGGTGCCTGACCGGGGCAACCCATCAGCCCGAAAACACTGCTGATGTTCACCAAGCAGCCGCCGTCGTGTTCCCGCAGATGGGGCATAAAAGCTAGGGAACCGTAAATGACGCCCCAGAGATTGACCTGAATAATTTTTTCGTAGTCTTCAATGGTACTATAGATCGCGGGCGTTATTTGCTGGGTTATCCCGGCGTTGTTGATCACAACATCAACCCTACCGAGCGATGTGTGCGTAGTAGTCGCAAAATCTTCTACCGCTTTCCGGTCGCCTACATCAAAAGCTTTCATGTAGCCTCGGCTGGCTTCGGGCAGTTCGTCCCAAGTAGCTGTTAGGGCGTCTTGGTTCCAGTCGTTCAGTACTAGTTTGGCGCCAGCTTGGGCAAATTGCCGCGCTAGCTCACGGCCAATACCTGAGCCTGCGCCGGTAATGACGACTACTTTATTTTGAAAATTTTGCATGTTGGTATAAGTTTTTATAGACGGAGCGTTTAGCAGAGCATTGGGGCGCGGCCGCAGGTGCAAGGTAAGGGTAAAGATGAGTCATCCCGAATTATTAGATTAGGCGACTACATTCCTTTGCCGAGTGTAAAATTTTCAGCGATCAGCGAATAGTATTCAGGCGAAACGGTTCTGAACGCTACCCGCTTTTTTATATGAACCAAGCCTTGATGGTTGAAGAGTGCTTTGGAAATACGACGCAACCTTCCAGAAGACGCATGTTTGCTTTACTCCTGAATCACCACCGCCGCTGCCGTTTCGTACTTGCTAAAATTGGTGTAACCAAACAGCTTCTTCGCGTCTTCACGGCTAAGTTGGATATCGGGGAATTTATAGCCCTCAGGGCAAGCATAGCGGCCGGTGGCTTGCAGGGTAATCTTTTTGTCTGGCCGGCTAGGGAGGAAGACTTCAACCTGTTTACGAAAAAAGATGCCAGACTCGCAAACGTTTGCGTAGCCGCTAAAGGGCTGTACCTCCCGCTCCGGAATACTGACCTTCACTTCCTGGGCCTGATAGGCCCAAGGGCCGATGCGCTTGTCTCGCATCTTGCGCATTTCCCGAGCTGCGGGAGATTCGTAGTCGAGCTCTTTTAGCTTATCGATCAGTTCAGGATCGGTGAAATGAAATAGTTCGTGCTTCTTCTTGAGCCAGTTCGTTGCGCCAGCGGCGGAGTATTCCTCGCTGAAAATCTTACTAATCAACGTCTCATCGTCGGCCATGTCTTTTTCCAGGTCAATGACCAATTCGGCTTCGCCGTACTTCCAACGGATATCGGTCGTTTTGGCCTCCGTGCCGGTAAGCCCCCAACCGATGGCCAAGCCAGCAAGCAAACAGACAACGGCGAGAATGATGGTATTGGTAGTGGACATATTTTATGGGTGGTCTGGAAAGTTCGGCTTAAATGTACGTTGTTACGGGCTGAGATTCAGGGCAGAACCGTGATTTATGTGTAATCCGCCACGTCTTTCTCCTCTTGGCTTGAGGTCAAGCATGTTGCACTGCTGGCGAGTCCCACCCCCGATCATTCTGCTTATCGTCCAGATAAACCAGGGCACTCTGGATGGAGAGAAAGTGATGTTCCGCTCCCATTCGCTCCATGAGCCCACACTGGAACAGCTTATCCCGCACAGGACCAATCATGCCGCACAGGCAAAGCTCAGTGCCTTGCTTTTCAAGGGCATCCAGAAACCCAGTAAGGACGAAAACACCGCTGGTGTCGATATCATTAATCGTGTGCCCATCGAGAACTACCGCGCGGAGGCCTTCGCCCCGCTGCCGAACGAGGGCCTCCATCTGGTCGCGGAAGTATTCCGCGTTGCCAAAGTAAAGCTCCGCATCAAAACGAACGATGAGCACATCCTGTTCTGCCTCCGCCTCCGAGAAGCGCTCAACGTTGCGGAACGCATTCGTTCCCGGAACCCGGCCCAACTCCGCCAAGTGCGGCCGCGCCGCCCGCAAAAAAACGAAGAACAAAGACAGCAACACCCCGCCCGCAATACCGTACTGGAGGCCTGCGAAAAGGGTGAAGAAAAATGTAATCAGTAGCGTGAATAGTTCCTTCGGGGCAAGCCGCCAAAGCCGTTTCATCTCCGCGAAATCAAATAGGTTCCGGACGGAGAAAATGATGATCGCCGCTAGCACAGATATAGGCAAATGGTAGAACGAAGGCGTAAAATACAGCAATACCGCAACGAGCAATACAACTGCCGCAACATTGCTAAGTGCGGTCCGGCCGCCTGCCCCTTCAACCACAGCGGAGCGGCTAAAACTAGCGGAAGTCGGTATGGCCTGGAAGAAGCTGCCCGCAATTTTACTGATGCCCAGCGCTACTAGCTCGCGGTTGGGGAGCACCCGGTAGTAGTTGTGTTGGGGAGAAAAAGCCTTGCCGATGGAAAGGGTCTCGATAAAACTGATGAGGGCCATCACAGCGGCTACGGGCAAGAGTTGCTGTAAAGTCGTGAACTCAAACGCCGGTAAGGAAAACTGGGGTAGGCCCGAGGGTATTTTTTCTAGTGTGGCAACACCCCAAGATCCCCCCCAGAAACCAACAACGAGGGTAGAGGCCACCAACAAGACCAGCATGGTGGGGAACTTGGCCGGCAACCACCGCTGCGCAACGAAGAGTAAGAACAACGCACCAATGCCTAGCAGGGTAGACGGTAAGTGCAGGCCAGAAATGTTTTCCCACAACGAGAAAACCGTTTGGTGCAAATAGCCTCCTCCGCTGGTCTCAATCCCCAGCAAGGTATCTAACTGAGAAACAATGATGAGTACCGCCGCCGCAGACACGAAGCCGGAGAGCACTGGCCGGCTAAGCAAGCTCACAATTCCGCCGAAGCGACAGAGCCCGAAAAGCAATTGTAGCAGCCCCGTCAGCGCCGCTAAAACTATCACGTATCCCAAATACTCCGCTGAAAAAGGCTCGGCTATTCCGCTCAACCCGTTCAAACACAGCAAAGACGCAAGGGCCGTAGGCCCAACGCTAACGTGGGGGGTAGAAGCCAACAGAGCATACACCAACATCGGCACCAAGGCAGCATACAAACCGTAAACGGGGTCTACGCCCGCCAGCATCCCATACGCCATAGCTTGTGGAATGAGGAGAATGCCCAAGGTCAGCCCCGAGGAGAGGTCCGTTAAGGCCTCCGTCTTTGAGTAGTTAGGTGGGGTGGGTAACCAGGGCATTGGGTAGTAACGTTTGGACTTTGGAAGGCGTACAAAGTTATCACTTTCAGACCACTCAGGTCGTTTCCGAAGGTTTCACTGTAGCAACCTGAAAAGAAAACCCTACCCCATGGATGTTCTCAATCTTGATCCGTTGGTCTTCCTTGAGGTACTTCCGCAATCGGCTAATGAAAACATCCAAGCTGCGCCCAAGGAAGTAGTCGTTTTCTCCCCATATTTTTTCCAAAATGGCTCCCCTCTCGCTCACTTGGTCTCGGCGTTGGTTGAGGTAGCCCAGCAGCTCGGCTTCGCGGCGGGTTAGGCGGCGGGGGGCTTCGTCTTTATATTTCAGTTGTAGTTTTTCCAGCTCGAAGGTGTAGTCTCCGATCCGCCGAAGGTCAAAAGCTGGCGAAGACGGGCGCACTTTGTTGCGCCGTAAAAACACCTCAATCTTCAAGATCAACTCCTCGATGCTGAAGGGCTTCGTGATGTAGTCGTCTGCCCCCAAGCGAAGCCCTTGCAGCCGGTCTTCTTTGAGGCTCTTGGCGGTAAGGAACAGGATGGGCACGTCTTGGTTTTTTTCCCGAATGCGGCGGGCAAGCTCAAAACCATCTACCCCCGGCAACATCACATCGAGCAGGCAGAGGTCGTAGCTGAAGTTCGTCTTCTCAATTTCTTCTAGGGCGGCGGGGCCATCTGCGCAGTGGGTGACGGTGAAATCGCTCAGCTCTAGGTTGTCTCGGGTTACGAAGCTTAAGGATTCGTCGTCTTCGACGTAAAGTAAGTGTGCTTTAGACATGGCTTATTGTGGTATGCTCGTGTGAAAAAATGCTTTGATGAAAACGTAGTGCATGGGGCGGCATTCATGGTGATGGACGGAAAAAACCGACATCACTTCTTCAGAAACGGGTTTTGCTGTTCGTTAGTAATGGCATTCGGAGGTGGAAAGTCGTCCCTTGCCCTTCTTTGCTTTCTACCTTGATCTTCCAGTTATGTGCACGGCAAATTTGGTAGACGTAGAACAGGCCAAGGCCGAAGCCTTTAACATCGTGTACATCTCCGGTTGGTACCCGATAGAACTTCTCGAACAGCCGGTCTTGGTGCTCTTTACTGATGCCTGGGCCTTCGTCGGCAACATAGAGGTGGAGTTGGTTTCCTTTTTGCCGGCCGCCAATCGTTATTGTGGGGTTGTTGCCGCCGTACTTCACCGCGTTGTCCAGCAGGTTGTGCAGGATGTTGGAGAGGTGAACGGGGTCTGCGTTTACCATCAGTTGGCCCTCTGGCAGTTGGGTTTTCAGTTGTCCGCCCCGCTCTTCGGCCCGTACGGTGATGCTGCTGAGGAGAGGCGGCAGTAACCCCGCCAAATCCATCCGTTCTTTCACAACCTCAAAGCTCCCCTTCTCGATACTGCTGATCTGGAGCACCTTTTCTACCTGATTGTTCAGGCGTTCATACTGCTCATGAATCAGGGTTGCGTAGCGGCTCAGTCGGCTATCTGCCATGATGCGCTCGTCTCGCTGAAACACACCAGCCGCGATGCGGATGGTGGAGAGCGGCGTTTTGAACTCGTGGGTCATGTTGTCGATAAAATCTTTCTGCATCCCCGCCAGCCGGCGCTGGTGGAGAATTACGATCATAGAAAAGATGAAAAACGTTACGGTAAGCAACAAAACAACCGTGAAGAAAAAGACCACCTGCATCTTCTCCCAGAGGTAGCCGGTGCGTTCGGGAAACTTTACGCCGAAGTAATACAGCAGGTTTTCGTCTGGTGGTAGGTAACTGGCTTTCGTGCTGGCCTCTTCGGGCTGAGGCTCCGTTGTTGGTTCGCAGCGCGCGCCGTAGGCCATTCGGTCGCTCGTACAATCAAAGATGGCGTACTCAAAAGGTACATCGAGGCTCAAGCCAACCAGTTCTTTTTGCATCAAATCTTCCAGTTGCAGCGCGTCAATTTCTGATTCGATATTGACGATGAAGTAGTTGCTGCTCCGTTGGCGAACAATATCCTGACTCGGCAAGTCGGAGTTGTTTGCCGCAGCCAACTGGCGCGCCACCCCGTAGAGGGCCAGTTGCGCCTTCTGCCGAAACTCCGAGTCGTTCAGGTTCCAAGTAGTCGCTACCCAGTACGTTTGCATCCCGACGATGCCAAGAATAGCAACGACGCCCAGGACAATAACCCGGTTGATGATGGACTGCTGCATTAGTAAGGGGGTAAGGGAGTAAAGGGGAGAAGAAATAAAAAGAACGATAGTAAGAAGGCCGTAAATCCTTGGCTTCTTGTACATCCTTCGTTCATTAACAAGGCATTAACCAGGGGCCTTGTTGAGGTATACGCGCTTTTTACGGCCATAAAAAGGTGCCGAGCGTATTCTTGGAGGGCGCGGCCGCAGGTGCAAAGAAAGGTTTTTAGCACCGCTCTCCGAAGAGGCTACCTGTTCTCCGAGAAAAATTTATGCCAAACGTTTTGCGCAAAACATCTAGCTACAGTATATTTGCGGCCGCTTAGGGATGTATGTCCCTGCTGCATAGACCCATGGTGTAATTGGCAACACATCAGATTTTGGTTCTGTCGTTCAAGGTTCGAGTCCTTGTGGGTCTACAGAAATTGCTCCTTTCACTTCGGTGAGAGGGGCTTTTTTGTTTTGGGGTGGAGCCAGCCTTTAACTAGCGGCAAAACGACACTTCCCCCACACAGTAAAGCGTCACCTAACCCGCTTTGAGGTAATTTTATATCTTTGCTCCTACGCCCTCTACCCTTTTCGAAACCGTACCTTGAGCTGATCTCTGACAATTTCAATAGGCTATCCACACAGACTTTTTTTGTCCTGACCATCGAACAAGTGTGCTCTAACTACGTACAACCTCGTGTTGCCGACAGATCGCTCTATGGCAACGCTTAAACGATTCTAATCAATTCAGTATAAAACCAACGTTTCATGAAGCAATTATTACTCCTTGCCTTCCTTTCCGTCTTCAGCCTCGGCCTCAGTGCCCAGGTTTTTGTAGACGCTGACGCTACTGGTGCCGCAGACGGCACCTCTTGGGCCAACGCCTACACCAACCTCAACGATGCCCTCCTAGCCGCACCAGCAGGTAGTTCCGTATGGATCGCTGATGGTACGTACACTACCCCAGACTCCGTTTCCTTCTTCATCAATAAGGAGCTTACCGTACTCGGTGGGTTCAACGGTACCGAAGCCGACGCCACTGCGGCAGACCCCGCCGCCAACGAGACCATCCTTAGCGGAGACGTTCTGGGCAACGACGTTGCGGGCACTTACGACAGCCTCACTTTTGTAGACAACAACCGCGTCCTCTTCATCCAAGACACCAACGAGGTTTCTGCGTACACCGTCACCATCGACGGCCTGACCATCACTAACGGCGGCATCGCGCTAGACCAACAAGAGGGAGACCCCCTAACCGTATTCGCCGGAGGAGGTATCCGCACCTTCGCCCGCACCAACGCGAGCCGCCTCAAGTTTACCGGCAACCGGGCCAACTTCGGTTCTGCCCTTGCCGCAGTCTTCAACTCTGCCAACGGTTCTACTTTCGATGAGATCACCCTCGAGGGCAACTTCTCCAGCGGTAGCCACCAGTTCTACGTCAATGGCGTAAATGACCTTACCGTCTCCAACTCCGAGTTCATCGGTGCCGAAGGAGAGCAGCAAGAGTCTGGTTTCGTGAGCGTCAACTTCGCACTCGGAACAACAATAGACAACTGCAACTTCTCCAACCTCGCTACGCCAAGTGGCCGCGGGGCCGGTATCCGAGCCGCAGACTGTGACCGCTTCTTGGTAAGAGGATGCTCTTTTGATGGCCTTACCGGAGACCTAGGCGGTGCCGTACAGATCTCCCAAGCCGGAGACTCCGAGCCCGAAGAAGGCGAAACAATGGGCCTCGATGATTACACCTTCGATAGCTGCTCGTTCACCAACAACAACGCCGCTCGTCGTGGTGCAGCCATCACGTCGTTCAATACCAACATCAATGTTCTCAAGAGTACGTTCACCGAAAACCGTGGAGGTTCAATTGGTGGCGCATTCTACATGCAGCCTGCCGATGGCCGCTCCTACCAGCACAACTACGCCAACACCATCATCAGCGAAAACCAAGACGCTGGTGCAGGTGGTGCTATCTGTATGCTCGTTTTCGGTACCGCCGACGTAACCGGTACCATGAATGGCAACACCATGAACGGAAATATCTCCAACGGTGGGCAAGGCGCCCTTGCTTACCTACAAGGAACTAACAACTTCACCATCACCAACTCTGAAATCAAAGACAATGTAGCCGGTTTCGGTACCATCATTACGCGTGGTGTGGTTGGCTTGGACGTCAAAAACGTAGACTTTGAAGAGAACGGCAACGGTACTGAGGCCTTCCAAGGTGCTGGTATTACCATCTACTTCAACCCCGGTTCTCAAGGCATGACCATTGACAGTTCTACCTTTGTTGGTAATGTAGTATCCCAGAACGCCAGCATTCGTTCTGGTGGTGGGGCCATCTACGCCCTAACACTAGACGATATCTTTGAGTACCCCATAAGCATCACCAATTCTACCTTCAGCGGCAACGCTGCGGCTGGTGACAACGGTACTTCTGGCGGTGCAATTCTCGCTTCTGGCTCGATGAACATGACGATCGACAACTGTGACTTCTTTGACAATACGGCTACCGGTGAAGGTGGCGCGATCAATGTTATCGCAGGAGAGTTCAGCCGTGACACTACGGACGGAGTGGTAACCGTCGTCAACGACATCGTCTCTGGTAGCATCACAAACTCCGGCTTCTTCAATTCCATTGCAGGAACTCAGGGCGGTGCCATCTCGACCCAGCAAGCAGTACTAGACATGAGCAACAACGTCTTAGTCAACAACGCGGCAAATGGTGCAAGCGGAGGCGCGATCATCTTCAACGGTAACGCACCTCAGTTTGACGACGCAGCTGGTACGGTTACTGAAGTAGGCTCCGTCGTTCTTGATGCCAACATCATACACAACACCTTCGCCCTCAATATGAGCAACGAAGATGCTTTCGGTGACGACATCGCCATCTTCCAGCCCGGCGACGAAAACGATACCGACGTCAACTCCATCAATCTTGTCCTCCTGAACAATGCCTTCCTGAGCACGACCGGCCGCCCCAGCATCGAACTAGAACCTGGGTCTAACGAACCCGAAGGCTTCCTTGAGTTTGGCGACATCCGCGTAGAGTCGCTTGGTGGAAACTTCTACAACACTGAAGCAGACCCAGCTATTACGCTCAATGCTGCCGACATCACTGATGAAGACCTTAATGAGTTCAGTGAAATCAGGGACCTTTTCGTTGACCTTGAAGACAACATAGGTGAAGGCCCCAACTTAGACCTCATCATCACTGACCCGCTAGCCGACAACCCACTCATCAACAACGGCGTAACGAACGCCCTCGTTCCTGCTACCGACGTTCGTGGCAACCCACGCGGAGATGCGCCAGACATCGGCGCTTACGAAGCGGAACAAGGCGCAGTATCTGTTGGCGAACCAATCGAGAACAGCGGCCTAGACATCACGTTCTTCCCGAACCCAACCCAGGATGTCCTCAACGTGCGCAACGACGAGACTTCCATCGAGCAGTTCACCCTATTGGTAGCAGACCAGACCGGTCGCATCCTGAAGGCGAACCGTTTCAACGGCGTCAACAACCGCATCGATTTCACCAACGTTCCTGCTGGTGTTTACAACCTGCAGGTTGTAGTAAACGGTAAAATCTACAGCAAGCAGATTTTTAAGCAGTAGGTTTTAAGGACCAAGTGTTTTAGGCGCTCCTAAAACATCCGTCTCCACCTTTGGGCGGAAGGCAAGCAGCAAACTTCGGAAACGGAGTTGCTGGTTGGCTTCCGCCTTTTTTGTGTAAAAATTTGGATCGAGTGCCTCTGGCGCGATTATTTAAGGAAAAATCGCGCCAGAGGCACTCAACCCAACTAAAGAAGGTTTAAATAAAATATCTTTGCCACCATGTACCAATTGCTGAAACCCCTGCTTTTCCAGATGGCCCCCGAACGCGCCCATCACCTTACCGTCTCTGGCTTGGCGGCTACGCTTGCGGTTCCGGGCGTTAGCCACGCCTTCCGGTCGGTGTACGATTTTGAGGATGAAAGGCTGGAGCGAACCGTTTTCGGTTTGCCCTTCCCCAACCCGGTTGGTCTTGCGGCGGGTTTCGACAAAGACGGCAAGTACTACAAAGACATGGCGTCCCTCGGGTTCGGGTTCTTAGAGCTCGGTACCGTAACCCCATTACCCCAACCCGGCAACCCGCGGCCGCGCCTCTTTCGCCTCCCGCAAGACGGAGCACTCATCAACCGGATGGGCTTCAACAATGAGGGCGTCGGGGCGCTGGTGCAAAGATTGTTGAAACGAGGCCGCCCCGGAAAAACCATCTTGGGCGGCAACATCGGTAAAAACAAAACCACCCCCAACGAAGACGCCGTTAGCGACTACGTGAAGTGCTTCGAGCAACTCTTCCCGCTGGTAGATTATTTCGTTGTCAACGTAAGCTCTCCCAACACCCCCAACCTGCGCGCACTACAAGACAAAGAACCCCTCACGGCGCTGCTCGCTACCCTACAAAACCTGAACGTAAAACTCGCTAGACCCTCCGTAGCCATGGTTGGTGCGCCCCTCGGCAAACCCGGCGAGCTGTGGGCTGAAAAGCCCATCCTGCTAAAGATCGCGCCAGACCTCACGGAAGGCCAACTGGACGACATCCTCAGCATCGTCAGCGCTACGGGTATTGCGGGCATCATCGCTACCAATACCACCATCGCCCGCCAACCGCTCATCACGGATGCTGCGGAAGTGGCCGCCATCGGCAACGGCGGCCTGAGCGGCGCGCCCGTCCGGGCCCGCTCCACCGAAGTGATCCGTTACCTCTACGAAAACAGCGGTAAAACGCTAGACATCATCGGCGTTGGTGGCATCAGCGACCCCATCTCCGCACAGGAAAAACTGGACGCTGGGGCAAAATTGGTCCAGGTCTACTCCGGAATGGTCTACGCTGGTCCCGGGCTGGTAAGAGACATCAAGCAGTCTTTGCTGTAAGCTAAAACAACCACTCTACGGCCTTCGGGAACTCCTTCCCCCAGCGTGCTTCGTTGTGTTGCCCGTGGGGGTCTATCTCGGTTCGGAACTCAAGGTTGCATTCTCGGCTGAGGCGCTGAATTTCTTCTTGGAAACGCAGCATATTGGGTACCATCGTTTCGCTTTCCGCTTCGCCGCCGTAGAGGTAGACCTTCCCGTCGAACTCGCGGGTGAGTTGCATGAGCTGCTCCGGCAGGTCGGGCATTACCCAGAAGGACGGGCTGAACACCATCAGCCGGTCGTAGACTTCGGGGAAGTGCAAGCCCGCCAGCACGCTCACCAGCCCGCCGAGCGAGCTACCACCGATGCCTGTATGCCGAGGCGCTGGCCGGGTTCGGAAGTGCTGATCGATGTAAGGCTTGAGGGTGTTGGCCAAGAAGCCACAGTATTGTTTGCCCTCCCCAACGCCTAGTTTGTTCTTCAACGACGGCGTAAACTCGCTCACTCGCTGGTGGTTGGCGTGGTCTATTGCTACCACGATGAGGTCGCCTGTTCCGCGCTCGCTCATGGCGGCCAGTTGTTTGTCTACGCCCCAACTGCCGTAGGGTGCGTAGTCGTCGTAGAGGTTTTGGCCGTCTTGCAGGTAGAGGACGGGGTAGTGCTTGTCGGTTTCGTAATAATCGTGTGGCAACAAAGCCGCCACCCTTCGGGTGCGGATGAGTTGGGGGATCTCGAAGGCTTCGTCGATGATCTCAATCTTAGGCAAAAACTCGTCTCGGTAACGAAGCCCAGCCCCCGCCCAGTTTACTACCCGGTCGGGTTCCGTCCAGCGTTTCGCTACGTGGCGGCCGTGGTTTAGGGCGTTTTCACCGTGTTGGCCTAGTTCTACGGCTTCCCATCCTCCACGGGTGTATTTGTATTCTACATGGACCATGTCGTCGGGCAAATCTAGCGTGATTTCCCACTGGCCGGGCAGTTGGCCAGCTTGCAGTTGGTAAGCGTCTTCGGCTACGCGCCATTTGTTGAACGAGCCAGCTACGTAGATCGGTCGGTCGTCATCTGTTCCAGTAATCAGGTTGAGTTTCTTGCGGGGCATGCTTTAGGTAGTGTTATGGCATTCCTGAATATCATGAAGCAGCGGCGAAGTTAGTTTTTTGCCACAAGACTTCTGCGTCTAAAAAACAACCCACCAACCAAACCTGCGAGCATGAAACAGATGGCGATGATTTGGGCTTGGCTAAGCTCAATGCCCAATACACTGTAGCGGTCGTTGATGCGGGCAAACTCAATGAAGAACCGCTCCACGCCGTTGAAGAAAAGGTAGAGGCAGAACAGCAAGCCGGGGATATTGGTTAGTCGTTTGCGCAACGCCCAAAGGAGAGCACCGATGGTGAAAGCCATCAGCATTTCGTAGATGGAGGTAGGGTGAACGGCTTCGACGAGTTGGGTGCAGTATTCTACGTCGCAACCGGGGATGGCCTCGCCGCGCCCAAGTACGTTGTGGGGGAAGCGGAAGCTCCAGACCCAATCGGGCAAGAACCACCAGTCTGGCTGGGCGCTAGCGGTTTTTCCCCAGTCTCCGTCTCCGCTGAGTTGGCAGCCGGTGCGGCCTACGCCGTAGGCCACGATGAGGGCGGGAGCCACGGCATCCATCACCGGAACTGGTTTGATGCCGTGCTTGCGCAAGTACATAAAGACAAACAGCGCTCCGCCAAGGAGGCCGCCGTAGATGGCCAGCCCGTCTCCGCTGAGCAATACGCCGAGAGGGTCGGCCATGAAGCGGTCCGTGTATTCAATGATGGCGAAGAACTTGGCGCCTAGTAGGCCGCCAACGGCGGCCATCAGCGTGATCGGCCCTACCCGATCGCTGGGGTAGACGTCTTTCTCGTACGGCTCCCCCGTTACGGGCTTGCGGGCCAAGTAGACGTAGTAGGCAACGAAGGCCGCCCCAACCAGTAAGCCAGACATCCACCAGCCTTCGGTAGAGAGCAAAACCGCGCTAGGGTCTTGCTTCCATGCCTCAAGGCTGGCGATGGCGTAGGGTATTTTGTAGCCCAATACAAAGCCGAACAAGCCGTTGAATAGGTAGTCCCAGATCGTTACGTCACTGCCAGGAACTACGATCACCCGCTCGGGGGTAAACTGGCCCAGTTTTTCCCGCCGTTGCAGTTCCCATTTCAGCAGCATAGCCGCAACTACGAAGGCCAAAAGCAAAAAGAGGCCAAAAGTCTTGAAGATACTCAACCAGTTGTCTTGGGCAGAGCCGAAAAGGTCGTGGAAGAGGTAAGAGAGGTCTGGGTACAAAGGAGGCGGGAGTTATGGGTTAAGAACGGAGGTTGCTCGCACGAGCGGAGCGAGCATCGAAATTCCCCCTCTCCACCGGAGAGGGGCGGGGGTGAGGTTACGAACGGATCGAGCATCCTTGGATACAACGCGCTGCAAGCCTTACTCTTCGGCCCCTTCTATTTACTGTCTTCAATTTTCTTAATCAACCCATCTACAGCGCGGCCGTAGTTGGCTTTGCCTTCGGGCATCAGCTCTTTGGCCATTTTGGCGTAGGTGAGTGCCTGTTCGGGGCGGTTTTGCTTCAGGAGGAAACCGGCTAGGCGGTAGTATTTGTCGAAGCCCCCATCAGGCGAAGCAGCGGCAACGGCAACAGCCGCTTCAACAGCCATATCGAGCACCTTGTCACTACCGATAAACTTAGATCTTGCAGCAGTTTGATAGGCTCCCTGCAAGCGGTTCATGTCTCCATCAACTCCTTTTTTGAGGTAGTTTTTCATGCTCTTCACGAAAGCTTTCTCATCGGTGCCTTTGGCGGCCATTTCAAACTTACCCTCTAGCGCGAGTTGCTTACCGGCCGCAGGGTCTACGGCGGAGAGTTTCTTGACCGCAGTTTCTAGTAGGGAAGGGTCTTTGTATTCTAGTGCGCGGGCCTTGGTTGCCTTCACGGCGCTTTTTACCGTTGCGTCAAATGATTCCTGACCGTTGAGGGCAATGAAGGCAGCTTTATTCTTCATCAATAGGTCAAAGATGCGACTATCGGCGTTGGTGGCGGCAACCTGAATGATGTTGAGGTTGTCTGGCGTGCTCAGGTCTTTCTGGCTGCGGAGGTAGTCATTGGCGATCTTCAGGTGCGGCTGCTGGCGACGGACGAGGGCACGGATGTAGGTGAAGGCCAATTTGGGCGCGCGGTCTCCGGCGTCCCACGCTGCGGAGAGGGCCTCGATGTCGTCTTGCTTAGCGATGGCTTCGTTGGCTACCGCGATGAGGTTATCGACGGATTTGCCTCCTACGCTCGTGTGTACGGCTTCGTTTTTACCGTTTATCCACAGTAGGGTCGGGTAGGCCCGAACGGGGTGCTTTTTGCGGAAAGAAGTAGATTCGGCTTTCTCCATGTCCAGCTTCAAATTGATGAAGTTGCCATTGAAGACGTCGCCCACTTCGGCTACGGGGAATACGTTAGCGCTCATTTTTTTGCAAGGACCACACCAAGTAGTGTAAGCATCAACGAAGATGAGCTTGCCTTCCGCTTCGGCCTTCACGAGGGCTTCTTCCCAAGTGCCGTGGAAAAACTCGATGCCCTGCGCAGTAACGCCGAGGCTGAGGGAAAATAAGAAGACGAAGAGTGAAAGTTTACGTAGCAACATAGTTGGTTTGTTTTCTGGAAATGCTAAGGTAAGAGATTTGGAAGTCAGGCTGTTTATTACAACAAGAATAGCCTTGGTGTTGGTTCCTTATTTCTGTTTTTTTGTTTCTGGTTTCTTCGGTACGGGGTCTGGCCCGAAGGGGCCCCAGGGGTGGCAGCTGCAGATCCGTTTGGTGGCCAACCAACTCCCCCGCAGCGGCCCCCATTCTTGGATCGCTTCGATGGCGTAGGCCGAGCACGTAGGCTGAAACCGGCACTTATTAGGACCAAGCAGCGGAGACAAAGTCACGCGATAAATACGGATGGGGAAGATTAGGAGCCACTTTAGCATGCTTGGTAAACGATGTTTGGGGGCGATGGGTTGATTTTTAGGGCGGGGACGCAGGTACAAGGTTGGGTTGAGCACCTCCGGTGCGATCGGGCCGGAGGTCTACGGAATATACATAAGTTTACACGAACGCCGTTTCACCCCTCGGGTGTAGTTCTCCAAACTCGACAGGCGAACTTTTTTGTTGTAGAATTAGCGTCAATCTTATCAAGAGACAAACACTGGTTCTAATAACCAAATTATTCCTTT
>CALEDI010000229.1 GCA_937949535.1 uncultured Lewinella sp.
GGGGGGGGGCGTTTGCGCGCGCGGAGACAATACACTACAGATTACACACCCTGACGTTGCAACCCAAAACAGCACAATACCGTACCTTACGCCCTCAACCCAAATCGCTGCTAAGTGTCTCCCCGAGAAGTCTTGAAAAAATACTGGAACTACGACGATTTCCGCCCTGGCCAAGCGGAAATCATCGGCGCCGTGATGGAAGGCAAAGACACCTTGGCCCTGTTGCCTACCGGCGGCGGAAAATCCATCTGCTTTCAGGTGCCTGCCCTCGCAAAAGAGGGCGTAACCATCGTGGTTTCTCCGCTCATCGCGCTGATGAAAGACCAAGTTCGCCAGTTGAAAGACCGGGGCGTGATCGCGGATGCGGTCTACAGCGGTATGCGCCGCCAAGACATTGACCGCATCTTCGACAATGCGGTCTACGGCAATACCAAGCTCCTGTACATGAGCCCCGAGCGTTTGCTCACCGACCTGGCCCGCGTCCGGATTGCGAAGATGAACCTCGCGCTCATTGCCGTAGACGAGGCCCACTGCATCAGCCAATGGGGCTACGATTTTCGGCCGCCTTACCTCCGCATTGCGGAGTTGCGCGAGTTGCACCCCGAGGTTCCCGTCATTGCCGTAACGGCAACCGCTACGCCAGAAGTGGTGGAAGACATCCAGCAGAGCCTCGACTTCAAGCCAAACAGCTTCGTGCTTCAGCAGAGCTTCGGGCGAGACAACTTGGGCTACGTTGTCCGGTCACCGGAGAGCAAAGACCAGCAGATACTGGAAATCCTGAAGGGTGTCCCGGGCACGAGCATCGTCTACGTCCGTAGCCGAGGGTTGACGCGGAAAATTGCCCTGAACCTCCAGCGGCGAGGCATCGGGGCGGCCAGCTACCACGCCGGTCTGGAGCCCAAGGAAAAAGACCGCCGGCAGGAAGCGTGGATTAAGGGCGAACTTCGGGTCATCGTAGCGACCAATGCCTTCGGCATGGGCATCGACAAACCGGACGTGCGCAGCGTCATCCATTACGGCCCGCCAGACAGCCCAGAGGCCTATTTCCAAGAAGCTGGCCGTGGTGGCCGAGACGGGCAAATGAGCTTCGGCATCATGCTCTACCACCCGCTTGATGGCGAGCGGCTGCGTAAGCATTGGGCCCTCTCCTACCCCGAGATCAGTGAGGTGAAGCGGGTCTACCGTGCCTTGGGGAGTTATCTCCAGCTCGCCATCGGCGGAGGCGAAGGGGAGAGTTATGACTTTGACTTGGTGGCCTTCTCCGACACCTTCGGGTTTGATGTACGCGAAGCGTACAGCAGCATGAAGGCGCTGGAACGCGCAGGCCTCATCCTCCTAACCGAGGCCGTCTACCAACCAGCCCGCTTGCAGTTCATCGCTAATAAAGAGCAGCTCTATACCTACCAGATCAAGCACCGCGCGATGGACAAACTCATCAAGACCATCTTGCGCACCAGCCAAGGAGCGTTTCTGAACCCAGTCAGGGTAGAAGAAGGAGAACTCGCCAACTTCTTGGGGATGGAGCTGGAAGCCTTGCACCGTACCTTCCGCAAACTCGCGGGGGAGGGCATCATTGATTACTTCCCGCAGAAAGACTTACCCCAAGTTGTTTTCCTCCAAGCCCGCGTAGACCCCAACCACCTGCGGATCAACGAAAAGCAGTACCGTTTTTTGCGGGAGCGGGCTTTTGAGCGGATCGAGACGATGATTAACTATGCCGAGCATTCGGGGGCTTTTTGCCGGTCTCGGACGCTGTTGAAGTATTTCGGGGAGGCGGGGCTAACAGACTGCGGCATTTGTGACAACTGCCGGAAGCGCAAGGCCTCCGGCAATCCGCCGCTGACGCCGAAGAAACTGTACGGAGACATCCTTACCCGCCTCGAAGGCGGAGAGCACCTCACCCTGGAAGACGCAAGCCAAACCTACGGCGCGGTACGGCAGAAGACGACCGCCGAAGCGATCCAACACCTCATCAACGAAGGCCTCATCGTGCAAGACGGCCGCAACCTGCGGTTGCCATGACGATCATTTGTTTGGTAACGAATGATCTGGCCCAAGACCAACGGATGGATCGGATTTGTAGCTCGCTCGTGGGGGCGGGGCACGAAGTGACGCTAGTTGGTAGATTATTGCCCAGCAGCAAAGACTTGCCCGACAAGCCCTACCGCCAGCACCGCATCCGTTGCCGTTACCATAAAGGGAAGCTGTTCTATGCCGAATACAATTACCGCCTTGTTCGGGAGCTTCGGTCTTGGGGCTACGACGCGGTTTGTGCCGTAGACCTTGATACGCTGCTGGCTGGCGTCCAGCTCACAGCCTCCGCGCGGCACAAACTGGTTTTTGACGCCCATGAGTGGTTCAGCGAAACGCCGGAAGTAGTGGGGCGGCCTTTGGTGCGGGGTATTTGGCGAGGATTGGCGAAGGCCCTTGTTCCTAAATCTGATGCGCGCTACACGGTTGCGCCGATGCTGGCCCAACAACTCGAAGAGGAATACGGCGTGCCCTTCGGGACGGTCCGTAACCTGCCGCTACGACGGAAGCCCCCAACCCGCACTGCACCTGCGGCCGCGCCTCCTGCTACCTCCCGTCATGTTCTCCTTTACCAAGGTATGCTGAACCCCGGCCGAGGCCTAGTTGTCGCGCTAGCAGCACTCGCAGCATTACCAAATTGTGTGTTGTGGTTGATCGGAGACGGGCCAGAAATGGAGAAATTAAAAAAATGCGCCGAAGACTTCGGCATCACAGACCGCGTTTGGTTTGCCGGTTTTCGCCCTCCGGCAGAACTGCCCGCTCTAACGGAGAAGGCCTGGTTGGGCCTAAATTTGCTGGATGCGGTAAGCCCCAGTTATTACTACAGCTTAGCGAATAAGGCCTTCGATTATGTTCAGGCGGGGTTGCCGTCTGTACAAATGGCGTTTCCGGAATACTGCGCCCTACAAGACGAATACGGCTGCTACGCGCTCCTTGACCAGCTTGAACCGGGGCCGCTAGTGGAAGTTATCAGCCAACTGGTCCGAAACCCAGAAGCATATGCTCGGTTGAAAGCGGCCACCACGCGCCCAGCCGATGAGCTTGTTTGGGAAAACGAGGAAGCCAAGCTGCTGAAAATCTGGGCCACACTCAAGTAATTGCTGCCGCCTAACGGACCAAACGGCCAAAAGACCCAAAATCTGGAAGGCCAATAGCTCGTTCTACCAGTCTGCTGCGTGTATCTTTGCCTCCTCCAAATACAAGCCCCTTCCGAATGCAACAACGTTTTTTCCTCCTTGTACTTACCGCCCTCGCCCTTGCTGGTTGTCGCGATGATTTTTCCCTTGAAGGTGAATACCAAGACATTCCGGTCGCCTACGCTTTCCTGAACCCCAATGACAGCCGTCATTTCATTCGGGTAGAAAAGGCGTTCCTTGAATCGGGCGGCAATGCGGAAGCCATTGCGGGTATTGCAGACTCGATCTATTACGGTGCCGAAGACGCAACGATTATTTTGGAGAACCTCACGCGCGAAACAAGCCGAGAAATGGAGCGGATAGACGCACGAGACTACGGCCGCAACCGCGCCGATGGCATTTTTGCGCAGTCGCCCAATACGGCTTACAGCCTCACAAATCAGGAGTTGTTGCTGCGCGGCGGAGACCGTATTCGCCTCATCATCCAACGCCCCGGCGAAGAGGATGCAATTGCACAAACCAGCATGATTTCGGATTTGGAGATCAGCCGGCCTACTGATTTGGTTCGGGTAGAAGACTACGCCCGTTCGTTGTCGGTAGTATGGTCTAAGGAAGATGGAGCGGCCATTTACGACATTACGGTCTTCTTCACCATCCGTGAGCTTTACCCCAGCGACCCCAGCCGCAACCGTACCGTCCTGCTAGAGTGGCCAGTAATTGGGGGCTTCGTTCCTGGTGTTGAGCAAGCTTCGGACTCTCGGGTGAGCTACGACATCCAGAATGAGTTGTTCTACCAGTTTTTGGGCAGCGTGCTAGAAGTAGACGACGATGTTACCCGCCGTTTCCAGTCTTTCGACGTTCGGATTACTGCTGCGGGGCAAGAAGTGCTCGACCGCCGCAACCTCGAAAACGCCAACGCGGGCATCACCAGTTCGCAGTCGCTGCCGCGCTACAGTAACCTCATCGGTGGGCTGGGCCTCATTACTGGAACCAACGCTGCGCTGCGAGAGGGCATTCAGTTTGATCCCGGTAGCCTTGATAGTTTGGAGGATGGTATTTATACTCGGACACTTGGATTTCAGTAGAACTCTCCTCCTATCATGACTCCCTTCCACAAATACCACGGCGCAGGCAACGATTTCATCCTCTTGGATGACCGGGCAGGAGACCTGCACGCGCAGTTCGACCAAGCTACCATCGCACACTGGTGCCACCGCCGCTTCGGCATTGGAGCCGATGGGCTGATGCTGCTGCGCCAGCATCCCGACTACGACTTCGAGATGATCTACTACAACTCCGACGGCGCACCGAGCAGTATGTGCGGCAACGGTGGGCGGTGCATCGTGCGCTTCGCGCACGACCTCGGCATCATTCGGGACGAGTACCACTTCTTGGCCGTAGACGGCCCTCACCGCGCCAAACTGCTCGACAACGGATGGGTCTCCCTCGAAATGCTCGATGTCGAAGACATCGCTGAACCGGAAGCGGGCGAAGTCTTCGTCCTCGATACCGGCTCTCCGCACTACATCCGTTTTGTCGAAAACAGCAACGCGGT
>CALEDI010000230.1 GCA_937949535.1 uncultured Lewinella sp.
GCATGAAGCTATCGGGACAGAAATGGTCTACCGATGGAGCTCAATCCATGGTGAACTTGCGATGTTACTACGCAAGTCAGGCTTGGGACATGGTCGAAAAAATTATCAAAGCCGCCTAAACCTGCAATTTGTTATTCACACCCGCGTCCGCGCCCGTATAAACGTCTTCTTTTTCATTCTTATCTTACTGGCTGTAACCTTACGCACAGCCATCAAAACGCTTTATGTACTCCTTCCGCCTTCTACTACCCCTAGTCTTGATTAGTTTGTTCTCGGCTTGCTCCGATCCAGACCCTGCCGAAACCGCAGACATTACGGTTGCGAAATGGCAAAAAATCAGCTTGGATTTTGCTGGGCCAGAAACGAACGAAACCGATGAGACCAACCCGTTCACAGACTACCGACTTGACGTAACCTTCACCAATGGCGACTACGAGCTGACCATCCCCGGCTACTACGCCGCCGACGGCGACGCCGGAGAGACAGGCGCCGACACCGGCAACGTATGGCGCGTAAACTTTCGCCCCGACCGCGAAGGCGAATGGAAATGGAAAACAGACTTTCAACAAGGCAAAAACATTGCTACCAACCGCGAGCCCGGGCAGCCCGTAACACACGACAATACCGCCGGATCGGTATGGGTGATTGAGCCCATCGCAGGAGAAACCGGCCGCTTGGTCCGCAACCACCCCCGCTACTTAGAATGGGCTGAAACCGGCGCATACTTCCTCAAGGGCGGCGCGGATAGCCCCGAAAACTTCCTCGGCTATAAAGACTTCGACGGAACCTACCGCCACAGCGAAGACTTCCGAGACGGTGAAAGCAAGACCGATGGCCTCCATCACTATACCGCACACGAACAAGACTGGAAAACAGGTGACCTCACCTGGATGGGCGGCAAGGGCAAAGGCATGGTAGGAGCCCTCAACTACCTCGCCGGAAAAGGAATCAACAGCTTCTACTTCCTAACCATGAACATCAACGGAGACGGTAAAGACGTGTGGCCGTTTCGGAAACACGACGACTTTACCCGTTTTGACTGCAGCAAGCTCGACCAGTGGGAAATGGTCTTCGACTATGCCGACGACGAGCTGGGGATGATGCTACACGTCGTATTACAAGAAACAGAGAACGAAACCCTGTTTGACGGCGGAGATACCGGCCCCCAGCGCTCACTTTACCTGCGCGAACTCATCGCCCGTTTCGGCCATCACCGCGCCCTAACCTGGAACTTAGGCGAAGAAAACGGCCCCAACGACTGGACGAAAACCGGCGCACAAACCAACGCCCAAACGGCCGCGATGGCGAAATACATCGCCATGAACGATCCTTACCAGAACTACGTCTCCCTGCATACCCACTCGGTAGTAGAACCCCGCAAAGAAATACTAGATCCGTTGCTCGGCAACGACGACATCGACGGCCTGTCCCTTCAGGTAGAAAACCCAACGCTTTGCCACGAACAAACCAAGTACTGGATTGATGCCTCCGCCGAAGCCAAAACCCCTTGGATCGTGAGTATTGACGAGATCGGCCCTTGGTTCAGAGGGCTAGACCCCGACAATAGGACACCGTTCAACAACCAAGACTCCGTCCGCGCCCTCGTCTTATGGGGCAACCTGATGGCCGGAGGGGCTGGCGCAGAGTGGTACTTCGGAGCTTACAACGACCACAACGACCTCGGGATGGAAGACTGGCGCAGCCGAGACCGGGCTTGGGAATGGACGAGCCATGCGCTCAAGTTCTTCCGCCAAAACGTACCCTTCGCCAAGATGGAATCGCACGACGAACTCGTCGGGAATGGTGCCTATTGCTTCGCTATACCCGGAGAAGTTTACCTCGCCTACCTCCCCTTCGGAGAAACCACCAACCTCGACCTTAGCGCCGCTGCGGGAGACTGGACGATCCGTTGGTTTGACCCGCGCACGGGAGAAATGGGCGCAGCCGAAGAAATCGCTGCCGGAGCAACGGTTCAACTGGCCGCTCCGGGGGAGGGAGATTTTGCGGCTTTGATTGATCGGCGGTAAGGGGCGGTACATTTCATTATGCACATTCGTTTTAAAAACTATTAGTTTTTTTATAAATTTTAAATTACATTTGTGTTGCAAAAACGCGAAAACCCTTTCCTAATGACCGCTCGCAAAGCCAAGACTTATGCGAGAAGCATTCATTCATTTCATCTGGCGTCAGGTTCGTTTTGATCTTCGGAATTTAACGACAACTACAGGAGAGACGATTTCTATTCAAAACTTTGGTAAACACAACACCCACGCTGGGCCAGACTTCAGCGGAGGCCAAGTTCGTATTGCTGGGCTTCAGTGGGCAGGCAACATCGAGATGCACACCAAAGCGAGCGATTGGTATGCCCACGGCCATGAAACAGACCCTGCCTACGACAATGTAGTGCTACACGTTGTCTATGAAGAAGACCGCCCTGTTTACCGCGCCAACGGCGACCGAATTCCGTGCCTAGAGCTTCAGGGGCGAATCACTAAAGACATCATCAAGACCTATTGGCGGTTAGAGAACAACGAAGACTGGATCCCGTGCAACAACCTCCTGCACCAAATAGACGAGCCTGCACGCCGAGAATGGCTTGGTGAGCTGAGCCAGCAGCGGCTCAGCAACCGGGCGCGCCGTTTCAGCTTACGAATGGAGAAAACCCACCGAGACTGGGAGGAGGCGTTTTACCAATCACTAGCCCGCGCCCTTGGCGGGCGGGTCAATGCAGACGCGATGGATATGCTCGCCCGTTCCGTCCCCCTCCGCGTATTGCTGAAGCATAAGCATTCTTTGTTGCAGTTGGAGGCACTGCTTTTTGGCCAGTCGGGCTTGGTCCCGGAACCAAAGGAAGGAGAAGACGCCTACCTCACCCTGCTGCGCAGGGAGTACCAACTACTGCGGGTGAAACATGGCCTTCGCCCATTACCGGTTGCGGCTTGGCGCTACTTGCGCCTGCGGCCCAACAACTTCCCGACCATCCGGATTGCCCAACTCGCCGCGATGCTGCACCGAACGGGACAACTATTCGGCAAGGCCCTCGCTGCTTCGGACACGAAGGAACTGCAAAATATGTTCGAGGTTAAGCTCAGCAATTACTGGCGAGCACACTACCGTTTTGGCAAAGAAGGCAAAACGGGCGAACGGCGGCTAGGCGTCTCTACCATCAGGTCTATCCTAATCAATACCATCGCTCCCGCACTAGTAGCTTACGCCGACCAGCGCAGCGATGATCGTTTCAAGGTACGTGCGTTAGAAATTCTACAGAGCCTCCCCGCTGAAGACAACGCTGTGCTGCGCAAATGGGCCAAACTCGGTTATCTCGCCGAAAACGCTGCGGATAGCCAAGCACTGATAGAACTGAAAACTAATTACTGCGCAGTCGCTCGATGTACAGACTGCGCCATCGGGTGCCAGCTGCTGAGCCGACCCTACAACGCTGAGGAGGAAGGGCCGTTGCTTACGTTGAATGAGGAGGCCCGGGTTTATACGCTGATGGGAGGGTAGGGTGGCTTTGCCTTGAAACTGCGCCAAATCGCGCCAGATTTCGCCGAATTGCGATGGGCTGATCGTACGCCTTCGGCGCTCGATCAACCCATCGCTAGATATGGTACCCCTTCGGAGCACTTTAAATCAAATTCAAAACTAATAATTATGCCACAGTCATATTCAAAGATATATCTCCACACAATTTTCAGTACGAAGTATCGCTTACCGCTGATCCATCCATCTATGGAAGAAGTAGTGTATGGCCTGTTAAGGGGCTTGTTCCTTGAAGAAGGTTGCTTTGTAGTCGAAATAGGAGGGACATTCGACCATCTCCACGTAGTGCATACGCTGCCTCGGACAAAATCCATTGCCCAAGTTATGGAGTCGGTAAAGTCGCTTTTCACGAAAGGGATGAAACGACAAGGGATACTCCCTGACAAGTTCTATTGGCAGGACGGCTATGCCTGCTTCTCCGTCGATTATAGAGATATGGACAAGCTCATTGCTTACGTGCGAAACCAAAAGCGTCATCACTACGGTGATGACTATGGGAACATAGTTCGGATGACTTTTGAACAGGAATACAAAACGATATTGGACGTGTTCGATTGCGACTATAATCCGAAATACCTGTTTCCATCAGACAATGAAATTGCTCAGGCCGGAGTTGGTTGATGGTTGGCCCCGAAGGGGTCTCATATCTAGCGATGGGTTAAATTTTGCTTTAGCAAAATTTCGCCCATCGCAAAATGTTGGGCCGTTGTCGTTTTTCTGGAATTACGCGAGATTTCGCCCATCCCCTAAAATTGCGATGGGCTGATCGGCGCCTTCGGCGCTCGATCAACCCATCACTAGATATGGTGCCCCTTCGGGGCAACGCATTAGTTAGAAAGCATCACCGGCATCACCAGCATCATGATTTCTTGTCCGCTGGCTTGTTCGGTTGGTAGCAGGATGCCAGCGCGGGTTGCGGTAGACATTTCTAGCTTAATCTCTTCGCCTTCTATTACGCCTAGCATTTCTACTAGGAACTTGGCGTTGAAGCCGATGGTGAGAGGTTCTCCGTTGTAAGAACAAGCTAGTTGCTCGGTGGCTTCGTTGCTGAAGTCGAGGTCTTGAGCGGAGACGGTTAGGGAGCCGTCGGAGATGGTCAGGATTACCTGATTGGTTGTTTTGTTGGCGTAGATCACGATCCGTTTGAGCGACTGCTGGAGATCGGAACGGGAAATGAGTAGTTCGTTGGGGTTGTCTACGGGGATGACCGCGTTGTAGTCTGGGTAGCGGGCATCGATGAGGCGGCAAGCGATTTTATCTTCGCCGAAGGTGAAGAAAGCGTTGGCCTTGTCGAATGAAACCGCGACCTGTTCATCGGTAGCAGGCAGTGCTCCTTTGAGGAGGTTGAGGGCCTTCTTCGGGATGATGAAGCTTGAGGTTACTTCGCCGGTGATGTCGCTCAGGCTGTATTTTACGAGCTTGTGGGCATCGGTGGCTACCATGACGAGCTTGCTGAAATCTACTTGGAAGAAAACGCCCGTCATTGCTGGGCGAAGCTCATCGGTAGAAGTAGCGAAGAGTGTTTTGGTGATGCCTTCTTGCAGGGCGAGGGCGGATACGCTGATCTCGTCGGCTTCGGTAGGCTGGGGGATGTCTGGGTAGTCTTCACCGTTTTCACCGGCCAGTTTGTAGGAGCCGTAGGCGGAGGTGATCTTGATGCCGTAGTTGTCCATATCGACGGTGAAGGTGATGGGCTGCTGGGGCAGGGCCTTCAGGGTGTCGATCAAGATTTTGGCGGGCACGGCTACCGTGCCGTTGCCGTCGGAGTTTACCTCCAGAGAGGTGGTCACGCTGGTTTCCAAATCCGTTGCGGAGATCGTAAGTTGATTGCCTTCAATGACGAAGAGAAAGTCTTCGAGGATGGGCAATACAGGGTTGGAGCTTATAGCACCACCGGCGAGGGTCAATTTCTTTTGCAGATCGGAGGAGGAAACACTGAATTTCATAGTGGGTATCGGACTTTGGGCAAACTTACGATTTTAGTACGTTAGCCTGTTAATAGCGGAAGGTCTTAGTTCTCCCCGATGTTCTCCACATTGGTGAAAATAACCGAAAATACTAAGTTTGACCTACTGGCCTTTCGACCTTTTCAGCCTTCGCGTGTTTGCAAAGATGAAACCAACACCACAACATGACTTCCATCCAAAGCTTCAAGACTTCTATAAATTGTAGCAGCTGCGTTCGTTCCGTTACGCCTTTTCTCGACGATGTAGACGGCGTAACCATCTGGCGCGTAAATGTAGAAGACGACCGCAAGGTGCTCACCGTTGAAGGCTCGGCCACCGAGCAAGACATCATTAAGGTGGTGCAGGAGGCTGGGTTTGATATTGCTCCTTTGGGGGAGTAATACGGCAGCACCGTAAACCGATCAATCAAGAAACCGATCAACTTATTTTCCCTCTCCCATCCCGCCGCCGCCGCCGCAGGCATCAGGCTTTGGTGTAAACGCGACGACCTCAATACCTCCGCACTTGGTACGGCCCTACAGGGCAATAAGGTCCGGAAGCTAGCACCGATCTTGGAAGCTGCACTATCAGCTCCTACCAAACCCCTGCTCTTCTCCTTCGGCGGCGCGTTCTCCAACCATCTTTCCGCACTCGCTACGGCGGGGCGCTTATACGGCCTTACGGTCGTCATCTTCGTAAGGGGCGAAGAGGCGGACAATCCCGTTCTCGATCAGGCCCGCGCCGATGGGGCTGAGCTTGTCTTACTCAGTCGTACGGAGTACCGAAAGAAAAAAGACCACAGTTGGCTGATGGCGCAGCGGGAAGAACTGGCCCGTCGCTACGGCATCGCCAAAACCTGGGTTTGGCCAATACCTGAAGGCGGCAGCGGACCCGGCGCAGCGGAAAGTGTTGGCAAACTCTACGGCGAAGTTGTTACAGACTTGGGCTTCGTTCCTAATTATCTCTGCCTCAGCGCCGGTACTGGCTGCTCCGCGGCCGGAGTCATCGCGGCCGCAGACCCCGCTACCCGAGTTGAAGTATACCCCGCCCTAAAAGGCAACTGGATGACCAATGAAATCATCGGCTTCCTACCCAACGTAGAAGGAAAGAATTGGACCTGCATTACGGACTACCACTTCGGCGGCTACGCCCGCTTTCCGGAGGAGTGGATTGCTCGGGCTCCGTCCGGTCTATCTACCTCGCCCGGCACCCGCGGCCTCGCCCAAATCGCGAACATCAACGAACCCGGCCTGCCACCCCTAGACCCCATCTACAACGCAAAGCTGTTTTACGGTGTGCTGGACCGGATCAGGAAAGGGCATTACCCCGCCGGAAATTCGGTCGTGGTGGTACACAGTGGAGGGATTTATTAGTCTTGTAGTAGGTAGACGGAGATGCTCGCTCTGCTTGTGCGGGCTTGTTTTTGTGGTTTTTGTTCTTATGTGCTTTATGTGTTAAAGCTGTTGCGTGCGGCAGCGTGTAACTCCTCCTTTGGGAATTGTTTTAGCCCTTGATTCGCGTTGGTAGCCCAAGCGTTGCATCAGCCTATCTCCTGCTCAGCCATTCTACAAACAGCCGCATCCCGAAGCCCGTCGCCTGCCGGTCTTTTGCGTAAGGGCCAGCTTTGAGGGCTACACCCGCGATGTCGAAATGGATGAATGCGGGGTGGTCTTCTGTGAAGAACTCTAGGAATTTGAAGGCGTCGATGGCGCCGTTGATGGGGCGGCCGGAGTAGTTTTTGATGTCGGCTACGTCGGAGTCGAGGCCGCTCTTGTAGTCATCCCAAGGAGGTAGGGGCCAGACGCGCTCTCCGCAGGCATCGCCCGCCGCGCGGAACGAGCTGACGAGTTTTTCGTTCTTGCTCATCATGGCGGCGCACTCGTAGCCGAAGGTGCGGACTGCGCTTCCGGTGAGGGTGGCAACGTCGATGAGCACTTCGGGCTTGAAGTGTTTGTTGGCGTAGCTCAGGCCGTCGCTCATCACTAGGCGGCCTTCTGCGTCGGTATCAATGATCTCGATCGTTTTACCGGAATGGCCAGTGATGACGTCGGAAGGTTTGTAGCTGAGGGCATCGACGGAGTTGTCGGTACTCGGCACGATGCCGATGAGGTGGATGGGCAGTTGTAAACGCGCCGCAGCTTCCATGGCACCGAAGGTGGCGGCTGCGCCGCCCATATCGGACTTCATGAGGTGCAGGTTCGTACTTCCTTTGATGGAAACGCCGCCGGTATCAAACGTGATGCCCTTGCCGATGATGGCGATGGGGCCGGATTTTTTAGGTGCGCCCTTGCCTTTGTACTCCATGATGATGAAGCGGGCTTCGTCTTCGCTGCCCCGATTGACGGCCAGTAATGCGCCCATTCCTTCTTTTTCGCAGGCTTTTTTGCCGAGCACCTTCACTTTGTAGCCGTGGGCTTTGCCCGAGGCTTTGGCCCAAGCGGCGAGGTTTTGGGGGCGCTTCATATTGGCGGGTGCATCCACCAAAGCCATGATGCCCAGTTGGGTTTTGGCCAGTTCCGTTTCGCGGAAGATGGCGGCCCGCCCCTTCTTGGACCCTACGCCGGTGCTGACGACCATTTTATCTGCGGCCAGCGGGTGGTTCTTTTTTTCGTTCTTCCAGCGGCCGGGGTCGTAGGTGCCTAGTAAAAGCCCACCCACGAAGGCCGCCGTCAGGTCGTGATCTCGCGGAGCATCAACAAATTCCACCTCCGGTTTAAATTGCTTGGCTTCTTTATGGCTCAGCTCATGGGCCAAATTGCGCAGTTTCGTAGGCGTCGCGCCTTCCGGCAAGCGAACAACAAACCCGTCGGGCTTAACCGTACGAAGGTAGTTGCCGGGGGGGATGATGTCGGCCAACTCTGTAGCGTCTGCGCTTAAGAAGCGAATGATGGTGGGGGAGGGGAGTATGCTCATGGTTACAGGTTGCAGGTTACAGGTTACAGGTTGCAAGTTGCAGGTTGCAGGTTGCAAGATACAGGTTGCCCGTCAGGCATTCAGGTTGCAGGTTGCAGGTTGCAAATTACGAGGGTTTCACTTAACGGTGTCACGTAAGTATGCGGCCACACACACTACTAGACATTTTCTAATGAATGCTGGTTTTCTTCCCCCAACTCTCCGAAGGGGGCTTAGGGGGGCGAGTAGTGTGGTATGCGACATTATATTATGTCACAGGAATTCGGCGGGAAGATATCGCCACCGGCTTCTCCTTACTTCACACTACCCAAAAAATCCTCAACGATGTCCTCCGCTTCAACAAAGGCAACCTGAAGATCATCATTGATGAGCACCCGGTCGAAGCTGTTCACGTAGGTAAGTTCTTCTGCGGCGCGGGCGATGCGGACGCGGAGTTCGTCTTCGGTTTCGGTGCTGCGATCGCGCAGCCGCTGGAAAAGGACGTCGGAGCTGGGCGGGTTGATGAACACGGCGAGGCTTTCGTTGGGGTAAAACTTCTTTAGGTTGGTCGCGCCCTTCACTTCGATGTCGAACACGATGGCGCGGCCGGTTGCCCAGATGCGGTCTACTTCGGAGTGCAACGTACCGTAATAGCGGCCGGGGTATACCTCTTCGTACTCAATGAACTCATCGTTTTCTACCCGTTGCATAAACTCTTCGGTAGAGAGAAAGTGGTAAGACTCCCCGTCCGTTTCGCCCTCGCGCATTGGCCGGTTGGTGGCGGAGACGGAGAAGGCCAGTTCGTCGAAGTTCTGTAGTAGATGGCGAACGATGGTCGTTTTGCCCGCGCCGGAGGGCGCGGTGAAGATCAGCATCTTTCCTTTAGCGTTAGCTTCCATAATCAGGCAACGTTTGCGAGTTGTTCTTTGATCATTTCGAGGTGCTCTTTCATATTGACCACCAGTTTCTGGATTTCGGCAGCGTATGCCTTCGCGCCGAGCGTGTTCACCTCCCGGCCAATCTCCTGACTGATGAAGTTGAGCTTGCGGCCCTTCACGGTGTCGTCGTTGTTCAGGATTTCTAGGAAGTAGTCGCAGTTTTGCTTTAAGCGGACCTTTTCCTCGTTGATGTCCATCTTTTCGAGGTAGAAGAGAATTTCCTGCTCGTAGCGGTTCTTGTCTACGTTGCCCCGGCCGAGGTAGTCTTTGAGGTGCTTCTCCATGCGGGTCCGGACGGACTCCACGCGGGCGTCTTCGTACTGAGCAACCTCTTCCAGTAAGCTGGCGATGCCGTTAGAGCTGGCGGCTAAGTCTTTGGCCATCACGGTGCCCTCTTGGGTGCGGTACTCATTGAGGTGAGCGACGGCGTTGTTGGCGGCAATTTTGAGCTGCGCCCAGTCGTCGTCTTCGAGGCGGTTGCTGCCGGTTTCTACCACGCCGGGGATGCGGAGCAGCGCGGCGTAAAGGCCGCTTTCGTGGGCGGCATGGCTGGTGCCCTTTCCGCCTAGCAATACTTTGATGCCGCTGGTTTCTTCTTCTCCTTGCGCCATCCCTGCTATTGTGTCTTTGTAGAGCTGGTTAAGCAAGGCCGTATTGATCTTCACGCCGCCGCCGCCGGTCTCGTCGGCAATCTCTACGTTCACTTCCATCTTGCCGCGCTGTACTTGGTTCAGGATGAGGCGGCGCAAGTCCATTTCATATTTGTGGAGGTGCTGAGAGCTTCGCAACCGCAGATCGTTCTGCTTGCTGTTGAGCGAGCGAATCTCGACGGTGTATGTCTTGCCAGCATGGCTGTGGGTGGCGCGACCATAACCGGTCATGGAGTGTAGCATAAAGATGCATTAGGGAATGCTGAGAGATAATTGATGACAAAGGTAATCACTACAGCCTAGAGGGTGTTCAACAAACCCTGGTCGCCCATCAGGTCTTAGCCGCCTGCGTACGCGCACCAAAAGTGACAGTGCCAGAAAAAAAGCAGAAATAACGCAATCAATTTGCCCACCCAAATTGTATTACTCCCACGCATTGCCACTTCCAACACGCGGCAACGGCTACATTACTACAACACTACATTACTACAAACTATGGCTTTAGTAGAATCTACCATGCTCCCCATCGGCACCAAAGCCCCTTGGTTTGAGTTGCAAGACACGATCTCGCCCGTAAAACTGAACCTCGACGATGTTCGGGGAGCGCAAGGAACGCTCGTTTACTTCATCTGCAACCACTGCCCCTACGTGATTTACACGATCAACGAACTGGTGAACGTTGCGATGGCCTTTGAAGACAAAGGCGTAGGCGCCGTTGCTATCAGTAGCAACGACGTAGAGAACTATCCGCTCGATAGCCCAGACAATATGGAGGCCTTCGCGATGAAGCACCTCTTCAACTTCCCGTATCTCTACGACGAAGACCAGTCGGTAGCCAAAGCCTACGCCGCCGCCTGCACGCCAGACATCTACCTCTTCGATGCCGAAGATAAGCTCTACTACCGTGGTCGGTTGGATGCGAACCGCCCCGGCTCTGGTCTTGGCTCCGACGGCGCAGACCTCCGGGCAGCCGTAAAGTCTATGCTCGCCGGGGAGCCTAGCCCAGAGAAGCAATACCCTAGCGCAGGCTGCAACATAAAGTGGAAGTAAACAGGCCTTTTACCAGCTCTCTACCGGGAAAACCAGTTCCACCTGCGTACCCGCTACCTGCCCGTTGGGGCCTAGGACATCACTGACTTCCATGCGGCCTTTCATCGTTTTCAGGCGGGCTTGGGTTACGTCTAGCGCGACAGACTGGTGGGCGGAGGGGCGGCTAGCTTTTTGCTTCGCGGCGGCGCTTCGGCCAATACCGTTGTCGGAAATCGTACACTGCATCCTGCGGCCGCGCAAGATGAACACTACGCTGATATGGCCTGCCCTTTCCTTCAGGGAAGACAGCCCATGGAGCACCGCGTTTTCGAGGAAAGGCTGGAGCAACATTGAAGGCATATTCACTTCCTCGGGGTCGATGTTTTCCGGCGGGGAGATGGCGTAGGTGAAGCCGAACGGCTGGCAAAAACGCTCCATTTCGAGGTATTCGGTGAGGGTGCTGATCTCCTCGCTGAGCGGAATGGTTTCGCGGCGGCTGTTGTTCAGGATGCCGCGCATCAGCTTGGCAAAACGCCCGATCTGGCGGCGAGCTTCGGCGTCGTTTTGCCCATCTACCAAACCCCGAATGCCGTTGAGGGCGTTGAAGATGAAATGCGGATTCATCTGCAATTGCAGGGCTTTTTGCTCCAGCGTGAGGAGCTGGTTTTGGGCCTCAAGCGCGCTGCGCTTGCGCGCTTCGGAGCGTTGGATGCGCTGGTAAAAGGCGTAAAACCCACCAATGAGCAGGGCGATGCCTACGAGCGCAAGCAAGGCCCAAACCCAGCCTTGCCGCCAGAAAGGGGTTGCGATGGCGAAGGGGAATACTGCTGCCTCGCCCCAAGTTTTGCCATAGTCCGTTGTGGCCTGAACCTCAAAGTTGTATTTGCCCGAAGACAGGCCCGCGTAGCGCACCGAGGTCTCGTCGGACACCGGAGACCACGCTTGCTCATACGGCGCAAGCCGCCATTGATACCGAACCCGGTCTGGGTACGAAAGGTCTACGGCTCCAAACTCAAAAGCGAGGTGGTTTTTGTCCGCATCGAAATAGGCGGTATTGTTTTTGTATTCAAAATCATCGCCGAAGAGCGGTTCGTAAAAGAGGCTGACGCTGGCGAGGAAGGTAGGCGGCGGCGAGAGGTAGCCGTCGGCATCGTCTGGGGTGAGTTCTATGAGGCCTTTGCCCGTTCCGAAATAGTACTTCCCGTTGTCTTCCAGCGCGCTGGTGACGGTGGCGATGGGGAAGCCTTCGGCGCGGCCGTAGGTACGAGACCAATCTGGTTGCCCGTCTCGGTTTAGGTAGAGACGGATGAGGTTGCGGTTGGTGCCCAACCAGAGTTCTGGTCGGCCTTCGGGGGCGAGGATGATTGGTATATCGGTCGGGAGTTTGCCGAGGCGAGGAGGTGTGGGGGCAAAGCGGATGTTCTCCATCCGCAGGTCGGTATAAAACAGGCCATGACCGGCGATGGTGACCCAGAGCTGGGTCTCATGGCGCAGGGCCATTGCGCTCACGGGGCCACGCGGCAGGCCGTTGGCGGCACCGAGAATAGCGGTGGTGTCTTCGGCTTGCCAACGGTAGATGTTGCCGAGGCGGTCTCCGAGCAGCAAAGCGTCGTTGGGCAGGCGCAGTGCGCTGGTGAAATTGGTGAGCGGAACGCCTTCGTCTGGCCCAAAACTGCGCACGCTGAAGGCGGAGTCTTGGAAGCTGATTTGTCCGATGCCTTGGTCGTAGCTGATGGCCCATATCCGGTTGGAATCGGCGGGCAGTAGCGTCAGGATTCGGTCGTCGGGCAGGCCGTCGCGGCTGGTTAGGCGGGCGGTGCCGAAGGTGTCGTTCACTACGGTGATGCCCCGGCGGTTGGTACTGAAAAACGTATGCCCTAGGCTATCTTTGGCGATGGCCGTGATCTGGTTTCCTCGGGTTGGGTCTTCGATGGGTGGGCGTTGGAGGCCGCTGGAATCGGTGCGTACAAAGATGCCGTCTCGGGCTTGGCCGAGCCACATTGCTCCGTTTTGAGCGGGGCCGATGGCGGAGACCTCTCGGCTAGAAACACGTTGTAGGCCGGAGGGGACCATACGGGCTAGGCCGCCGTCGGTAGCGATCCAGATGCGGTTTTGGCGGTCTTTCATTAGGGCGCTAACGCGGGTGCCAGGGAGGTTTTGGGGCGCGGTATACCGCCTAACGATTGCTCCGTCGGGGCTAAGCAGGTAGAGCCCTTCCGCAGTACCCACCAAGAGGTTCCCGCTCGGTAGCCGGAGCGATGCCGTAGGCGGAGCGGGCAATTCGGCTAGGTCTTCAAGGTCAATGTTTTCTTCCTGCGGCGGGTTGGGCAGGTTCTCTTCCCCACACATTGCTCGGAACCTATTGGCGAAGGAGGGCAGCCAGGTATTCCCTTCTTCGGTCTGGATGCTGAGTAGCCCGTTTTCGCAAGTGATCTTGTGGACGAAATTCCCCGGAGGCTCGGTGAGGTGGATGAAGGTTCCGCCATCAAACCGGGCCGCTCCGCCGCCTGCCGTCCCGACCCAGAGGTAGCCTTTATCGTCTTCGGCTAGGGCGGTAACTTCGGTTGCGGGCAGGCCGTCGGCTACCGTCCACTGCAAGAAAGCGTAGTTCTGGGCGGAGAGGAGGCCGGTAAGAAAGACGAGAAGCAAGGTTAGGTAGCTGCGCACAGCGGGAAGATAGCTAACTAAGAAGAGTTCGTGTAGTCTGGCCGGAGTTTTATTGCGTAGGAACGGTTTGGAGCTCAACAAGCATCATCCATTGTTACTTAAGCTTCCGCCCGCCAACGACCTTGCCGTTCACGTCGGAATTCCGGAGCCGCTTCAGCGGAATCATCAGGCTGGCGTAGGCATCGGAAGCGTTGACGCGCCACTTCTTCCCGGCGTAGGTTACGGAGCCTTGGCGGCGGTCCCAGTCGGCAGCCATGATGACGTAGCGGTTGCCAGCGCGAGGGTTGGGGCCGAAGACGAGGTAGTTCTCGTCGTTGCGCTCAAAGCTGACAGCCATGCGCTGCGTCTTGGGGGAGAAGACAAATACGCCGGGGGTGTTGCGCTTGAAGACGAGCTGCTCAACTTCGCGGCCGTCAACGATTTTTACCTGGCCGTTGCGGATTTGGGAGTTGCCGTTGCGGATCTCCCGCGTAAGAACGAGGTCTTCGGAGAGATAAAACTGGATGCGTTTCATCTCGTCTTGGGTCCAGCTTTGGTCGTCTACCAAGCGTTGGGTAAGCGGGCTTAGCTTAGGGCCACAGCTAGAGAAGAGAAAGGTGAAGAGGGCGAGGGCGGTTAGTAATCTGGTCATGGTTGAGGTATTTAAGTTTGCAGGTTTAAGCAAAAGACGCGGTGTGGAGGGGGAAAGTCTATTTTTTGGTAGCGGTTTAAGGGTAAATTAACTTAGGCGAGGGTGTTCAAACATGCTACACGGCAACCTGCAACCTGCAACTTGCAACTTGCAACCTGCAAAACTACCTCAACCCCCGTGCCTTCAAGTTAGCAACATACACCGCAATGTTCCGTCCGTGCCCAGCTAGGGTTTTGGCGAAGTTGTGTAGGCCGGAGTTGTCTCCTTTTGCGCACATGTAGACGTAGTCGTGTTCTTCGGGATTAAGTACGGCCTCGATGGCACTGATTTCGGGCATCGCGATGGGGCCGGGAGGTAAGCCGTAGTTGGTATAGGTGTTGTAGGGGTGCTGGGTCTGGATGTGCTCGTTCAAAACGCGGGTGATGCCGAAAGCGCGGGTAGCGAAAACAGCCGTTGGGTCTGATTGCAGCATGATGCCCTGCTTGAGGCGGTTGAGGTACAAACCCGCGATGCGTGGTTGCTCCTTGCGGGCAAGGCTTTCGCTGTGAACGATGCTGGCGAGGGTATAGACTTCGGCTGGCGAGAGGCCTTGTGCTTTGGCCTTGTCGCGCCGTTCTTTGTTCCAGTAACGGTCATGTTCTTTAATCATTCGCTCTACGAAGCCTTTTGGGGTCGCGTCCCAATACATATCATAGGTATTGGGGATGAAGAGCGTCTGGAGGGTTTCTTTGGTGTAGCCGATGCTTTCGATGTAGGCTTCGTCTTGCAATACCCGGACAAAATCCAAGCTGTCGCCTTCTAGGAAACGAGCGGCCTTGGCAGCAACGTTTTCGGGTTCGCGCTCTACGGTGAGGATGACTTTCACGGTTTCGCGGCTGCCGCTGCGCAGCTTGCGGATGAGGTCGGTGTAGCTGTCTCCGGCGGTGAGCTGGTAGCGGCCAGAGCGCATGGGGTCGCGCTTCCAGGCCATGCGTTCGGCGAGGGGGTCGAAGATGGCGCGGTTGGGGCTGACGCCGTGGGCGGCGAGGCTGTCCATCACTTGTTCGTAGTTGGCGCCGGTCGGGATCGTGACGACAATCGGTTCGCCATCGGGCACCACCGGGGCCACCATCACCGTGTAGTAGGCGTAGCCCGCAGCGGCAATACCGAGCAGGAAGAGTAGGAATATTAGCTTTTTGAACATCCGTTGGTATTGGTTTCAGCGAGTGAAGATACGGGCATTTGGGGGCGAGGACGCAGGTGCAGAGGAAGGTAAAGGGGTGAAGGACAGGCCGCAAGCCTACCGTTTTTTCGCGTTTCTACCGTTCGGTTAAACTACTCAGCATCTAGCGTTCAGCAATCAGCGTTCAGGCGACGGAATGTAACAGCGGCAGCCTGAAGCCTGATTGCTGAACGCTAATACTGCTCCTTATCGCTAGGGAAATCGCCCGATTTTACGTCGTCCACATACTGTTCGGTAGCGCCCTTGATGACGTCGAACAGCTCCGCATAACGGCGCAGGAAACGGGGGTGGAAGTCTTTGGTGATGCCCAAGAGGTCATGCGTAACAAGTACCTGCCCGTCGCAGTCCACACCGCCACCGATGCCGATGGTTGGGATGCGGATGGACTCGGATACCTTCTTGGCCAAGTGCGCCGGAATTTTCTCCAACACTATCCCAAAACAGCCAAGTTCTTCCAGCAACTTCGCGTCTTTCACCAGCCGCCGAGCTTCCGCTTCCTGCTTGGCGCGGACGGTGTAAGTTCCGAATTTATAGATCGACTGCGGCGTGAGGCCAAGGTGCCCCATCACCGGGATACCCGCCGACAAGATGCGGCTAATGCTGTCTTTCACTTCTTCGCCGCCTTCCAGTTTTACGGCATGGCCGCCGCTTTCCTTCATGATGCGGATGGCCGACTTTAGGGCCATCTTACTGTCGCCCTGGTAAGTACCGAAGGGCAGATCTACCACCACGAGCGCCCGCTCAACCCCACGTACTACGCTAGAGGCGTGGTAGATCATTTGGTCTAGCGTGATGGGCAGGGTGGTTTCGTGGCCGGCCATTACGTTGCTCGCCGAGTCTCCGACGAGTAAGACGTCTGCCCCGCCCGCATCCAAGATGCGCGCCATTGAGTAATCGTAGGCAGTCAGCATGGCAATCTTCTCACCAGCATCCTTCATGGCCTGCAGCGTTTGTACGGTGACGCGCTTGGCTTCTATTTTTTTATGTACGCTCATAATAGGGGGAAGATAGTTCGTTTTGTTGCAATCGTTATTATGACGGCAAATACCGCCTGCGTCACAAGCCGTGCGAAGCATTTGCGCCGGTTACCCAAACACTTCCTCTAGCAATTCCTCCAGCTCTCGCTCGTCTACCTCATCGAAGGAACCTTCTAGCGTGGAGTCTACATCGAAAACGCCAATCAAGGAGCCGTCTTTTCGGCGGACCGGCAGCACGATTTCCGAGCGGCTGTTGGGGTCGCAAGCGATGTGTTCTTTGCCCTGTACGAGGGCGTGGGTGTCGTCTACAATCATCGTTTTGCCCGTTGCGGCAACGGTGCCGCATACGCCCCGCCCAAAGGGTATGTACAAACAACCGAGCGTGCCTTGGTACGGCCCAACCACCAGTTGGTCTTCTCCGCGCACCACGTAAAAGCCTACCCAATAGTAGTAGGGGATGTGGGTTTTCAGTAAGCAATTGATCGTCACCATCTTCACCTGCTCATCGGCCTCGTCTCCCAGTACTCCCCGGATGGCTTGGCGGGCTTCGGCGTACACCACGCGCTTTTGGTCTGGGCTAAGCGGCCGAGAAGGCTTGATGAAGTAGGGCATTTCTGCGGTTGCGGACATTGACTCTGGTTTGGGCTTGTAATTCTTTCAGGAGTTTCACTTCCCGACAAGCTCTAAGAACGCACGAAGCAAGCAAGGGTTTAGGGGGGGGTGGTAACAAAAAATAATCCTTAGCGCAACTTTTGGGGCCATTCTTTTCATTAGGCCTTTGCAGAAAGGCAACCGGACTTCCTCCTTCTCTTTCCAGTCAAAAATTTTAGTCCTCGCCTGCCTGTAAATGCGCCCGTAGCTCAATTTAGTAGAGCACCGGACTTCTTTATAGCCCTCGCCGCTTCAGTGGCAACTGGACTTCCTCCTTTGTCTAATCTGGGGGTTGCGGGTGCAAGTCCCGTCGGACGCTCACTTTTCACCACTTCTATTCACCAACATTAACGCTTAACGCTATGCTTTCGCTGAGGCTCTTCAATTCCGTGCTCCTCCCAACGAGCCCCGCACCTGCGCCCGCGCCCAAAGGAATTGAACGGGTAGAAGACACCCTGCCATTGGGCTACATCGTTGCCCCTTCCGCGGCTCATCTCAGCCAAGAGATTGTGAGCTACTACGAACAGGAAAACCTAGATGGTAACCAGCTCAACCAGACTTTCCATAAGAGCTGGGCTACGGTCCAGAATAGTTCGCGCGCCGAACTGCTGGCCCACCAACTAACCCACTACTTCAGCACCTACGGGCTGGAGGCACTAGGGATAGAAAGTGACTTCATTTACCTCCCCGATGAGGTAAGTGAAGTGCCCGAGCTGAAGAAGACTCCCGTCCGCATCATCCGTGGTCTGAGTGCCGATGCACTTGCCGAGCGGGTGTACGGCCTCGTCAACAGCGGCGTAGCACTAGCCGACGAAACGCTCAACGATCTCCTACAATTGCTCGTCGAGATTGATCGCCTGCCGGAGACGACCGCTGGCGTGCGCAACCGCGAGTTTGCCATATTGCTCTCTGATCGCTACGACATATTGCCTGACACTCCGGTGGAGTTTCTCCGCTTCCTGGTCTTCAAGGCTACCGGCGAAGCATTGCTGATTAAAGACAAGGCAACGATCTCCGCTATCAAGGCCAGCGATTTTGATCCAACGCCCTGGATAGCGCGTTTTGGGCCAGAGCGTGCGGCCCAGGTCTTCCGCCGGTTTAAGCCCCTATGGCTGGCCTTCAAGCGTACACAAGGGCAAGCCGAGGGTGGCCCATCCGATAAGCTCCGGCAGTTGTTCACACCTACCATCGGTACAGAGGTAAGTGCAATGATCAACCGCCTCAACAAGTTGGCACAGACCCATCACCGACCACTACCGGAGGACTACCTCAATACGGTAACGGCCCGCGATACGATTGATGCCGACGAGCTAAAAGCTGCACTGGACAAAGCGAATGCTTTCCGCAAGATCCGCCTGCTCTATGCCCTAAACACTCGCTTGGGCGGCGGAGAATTCCTGATGTACCGTATCCGTAACGGGCGCAGCTACGTACAGCCAGCCAAGCCGCCGCGAGGGCGGGCGAAGCAATGGAAGAAGGCCTACAAGATCGTCTATGACCATCTCGCCGGAGGGCTGGATGTTCGGGGTAAGACTTTCCTTATGAGCAAAGGCGTTCACCTAGCGCTACCGGCTACGGAGAAGATGTTTGTGGGGCCAATGCCCGTAGGCAGCTTTGTGAGCCTACCTGATGCGCTGACGGTTGGCATCTACTGGCGCAACGAATGGGGCGCTCGGGACTTGGATTTGAGCGCAACCGCCCTAAGTAAAGTTGGCTGGAACGCCAGCTATAACGAAAACGGCGTTACCTACTCCGGCGACATTACCAACGCGCCAGACGGGGCCACCGAACTACTGCGCTTCGGCCAAGACGTAACGGACCCTTACCTGGTGCAGGTCAATGTGTTCAGTGGTCGCTCAGACACCCAATTCAAGGTCTTCGTTGGCCGGTCTGATGAGGTTAAGGAAAACTACATGCTGAGGCCCGACGAGCTAAAGGCAGAAGTGAAACTTACGACCAACCTCCGCCAGCAGATCATCGGTTTGGTGGTGCCGCACCCTAAGGGCAATCGGTTTGTGTTCTGTAATGTTGGGGCCGGTAATCGGGCGGTTGCGGGTGTGCAACAAGCACCACGGCTTGCACTCGTCAATCAGTTTGCCAAGGCACCGAACTTGGAGAACTTGCTGGTGGCCGCAGGCGCCAAGGTGACCCGCAACCTAGCAGATGCCTACGATACCGACCTCCGCTGGGAAGCCCTAGCGAAGGACAGCGTCTTGGCCTTGTTTGCGGAGGAAGTTGCTGTTTAGCACTTCCTAGTTGTCGCGTCCTCTTTCTTCGGGAAGGGGGCGCGGCCCTATGTCTGGACGAAGGCGCGGACGCAGGTGCAGTATTCGGTTCAGTGAAAGCCCTACTTCCTGTAAAATTCTGACGTCAGCAAACCAACCACTCCCCGCCCCAAAGCGTTGGCCTTGTTGCAAACCTTCCCCTCTCTCACCAAGTCATCCCTACCATCTCCGCCTTCTTCCTCACCAAATCTGGCCGCGAAGCCCTCGACGTACCGATCAGTGCAGACCGTCTCTACGTTCGTCAATACGGCAACGGGCCCAAGGTTATGCTCTCCGTTCATGGCTTCGGCCGCAACGGCCGCCGTATGGAGCGGCTCGCTCTTGCGTTGGGCAGAGAATACACCACCTTCGCCCCAGACCTCCCCTACCACGGCAAATCCGAATGGGTAGAACAACGCTATGCACCTGCGGACCTCGCCGCCACCTTCAACACCCTATTGGCAGATTTTCAGGACCAACCCGTTTACCTACTTGGCCACAGCCTTGGCGGCCGCATCCTGAGCAACACCTTGCCCCTACTCGATCATCCAGACATTCGCGACTTGGCGCTCGTTGCGCCAGACGGAGCCGGCGGCCGCTACACCAACTGGATTGACACCCTGCCCAGCTCCTTGATCCGGCCCCTAGCCAAGTTCACCGAGCGGCCACGGTACTTGCTCCGCCTGAGCAACTTCCTTCGGCGGCGCGGCGTCATCAATCGCTATTCGGCGGAATATTTGAACTACAACCTGAAAGACGGCACCTTCCGGCGGCGAATGGCAGGCAGCCTGCGCAGCGTCCTCCTGTTTCCGCCCAGCCCCAATGAATTGGAGGCTGCACTCAGCCAACGCAGCGTCTCCGCCACCGTCTTCGCCGGAAACCGAGATCCGCTGTTGCACCACGAAAGGCTCGAAGCCGTGTACGGCCCCTTGCCCTCCGTTCGGGTCGTTCCTTACACCGGCAGCCACTGGCTGCCCGAGCAATTGCTCTACGACTATTACCTTAGCAGGTAAATACCCACACTTTGAGCCAGCTTTCCTACGACAATGTCGGCACCCTGTTAGACCGTACTACCCGCCTCCTGAAGGCGCATTTCCTCCGCGCGTTCAAGGACGCAAACGTAGACCTCACCCCTGAGCAATGGGTGTTGCTAGACCACCTGAAAAAAGCAGGTGCTGCGTCGCAAACAGCCCTCGCCAACGGTACGTTTAAAGACGCCCCTACCGTTTCGAGGATTATTGATAAACTGGCAAAAAAAGGCCTCGCCGAAAGGACTCGTTTCCCCAACGATCGTCGCCGCTACCAGGTCGCATTGACCGAAAAAGGAGACGACACCCACGCAAAATTATTGCCCAAGGTAGAAGCACTCCGGGTACAGGCTTGGGGCGGGCTCTCCGAAGCCGACTACGCAGACCTCACCCGAGTACTGGAGCGAATCCGTGACAATTTCCCAGATTGAGAAGAGAAAGGAGCATTCAGGATTTAGCGCTCAAACAACAGCGGTAGCCTGAATGCTGATCGCTGAATGCTAAACCCTCCTATTCTCTAGTACAGTGTAATCTAAATTTCATCGCCTTTTCTGCGGCGTCTTTTATCGGCTGACTGCGTTGGTAAAATCCTCATTTAGCTACGGCTAAACTCCGGTTTTACCGCCTTGCCAGCCAATAAAATCCACCAGCACAAAAG
>CALEDI010000231.1 GCA_937949535.1 uncultured Lewinella sp.
GGCAGCAACCGACTTACCCGAACGCTGGCGCGTTGCACCAGCTCGCCAACAACGTAATAGGGCTTCAGTTCGTCTTGCTGCATGATTTTGTACATCTCTTCGGCAACGTAGCTGGCTTCCATGCCGTGGTCTACGTTGGCCGCCATGCCGTCGTCTGCTTTTTTGTAGCGGGCGCGGTAGAGCGGGTCTAGGTCTTCCACCGGTTGGCGGTATTGGGTAGCGATGGAGTTGGTCGAGATGTCTCCCGGCGCAACCATCGCTACTTTAAGGTCGCTGCCCTGAACTTCCATCCGCAGGCTGTCCGTCATGCTTTTCAGTGCGGCCTTGCTGGCGCAGTAGGCCGCACGGAAGGGGATGCCCATAAAGCCCGCGATGCTGCCTACCAAGAGCAAACGTCCACGATTGCTGCGGCGTAAGTGCGGCAGGGTGGCTTGGCAGAGGTTCCAACTTCCCCAGAAGTTGGTCTCCACAATGCGGCGCGCGCGCTCCGTTGGCATCTGCTCCACTGGCCCAGCTCCGCCGATGCCCGCGCAGTGCATCACCACGTCTAAGCGGCCGCTTTCCTCAATGAGCTGGCCGATGGCCACTTCCAGCGCTTCCACATCAGCAATATCTGCGGGCAAAGAAATCACCCCAGGCAAATCAACGCTCCGGCGGCTCATGCCGTAAACCTTATAGCCGCGTTGGGCGAGTAACGGAGCCAGTGCTTCCCCAACTCCTGAGGATGCGCCGGTAACCAGGGCAACGTATTCCATTGTTTATTCGTTTATAGGCCGTAAAGAAACGGAAAACCGCGCGACCAATTACCATCTCGCAGCCTACTTACTATCCGCAAACCCTTATCTTTGCGTAAATCTTAAGCGAATCCCCCCGAAACAACAAAGTTGAAAACTTCCTACTAATGGATAAGAGTGAAAAAGAATTGGAAACCACCTTCAATGAGAAAGGTGAGCTTATCAGTCCGGTACTAGCTGCTGGCGTTAAAAATTTCCTCGTCGACATCGACGGTACCGTCTGCGACGACATCCCCAACGAAGAGCCCGAGCGTATGGGCACCTGCATGCCCTACCCCGATGCCCTCCGCATCGTAAATAAATGGTACGACGAAGGCCACCAGATCTGCTTCTTCACTTCCCGTACCGAAGAGCACCGCGAAATCACGGAGTACTGGCTCAAGAAGCACAACTTCAAGTGGCACAGCTTGCTGATGGGCAAGCCTCGTGGTGGCAACTACCACTGGATCGATAACCACATCGTGAAGGCTACCCGCTTCAAGGGTAAGTTCACCGACCTCGTCGTCAAGAACCGCGACGTTGAGGTGTTCAACGACTAATTCTTGTTGGAAATAAAAAAGCCCGCTGATTGAAGATCAGCGGGCTTTTTTATTTCTAACAGGAACTAGTCGTTGCCCGCAGGCTTACTAGGGCCAGAAGGCAGCAAGACGCGCGCCCAGAGGCGCGCGCCTTCGGTATCGAAGATGTCTACCCGAAGTTGGCGCTCCTTCAGCGGGCCGGAGAAGGTGAGTACGCCGAAGTTGTGCTCAATGGCTAGAGTTCCGGCTACGCGGTTATTGTTCTTCTCAGAACGCGACGAGCCCGTTCCGGCCGTGAGACTAGAGACGGTGAGGTCGTAGATCATTTTACCGTTGTCGAGTTTGCGTTCGGAGAGTTCGGTGTGGTGGCGGTCTCCGGTCAGGAAGACGACGCCGGAGATGTTTTCTTCGGTGATGCGGCGCAGGAGGTATTCCTGTTCTTTGGGGGCGAGGTTGACGTAGGTTTCGCCGCTTTTAGCGGTGTTCAGCACTTGGCCACCGATGCAGACCATCTTCCAGGGGGAATCACTGAAGACGAGGCTTTCGATGAGCCATTCTAGCTGGGCTTGGCCCAGCACGGTCTGGTTGTCTTTGCGTTTTTGGTCGTTTGGGGTACGGAACGAGCGGTTGTCGAGCAGGAAAAAATCGGTATCGTTGTAGCGGAAGGTAGAGGTGATGCCCGCAAACCCGCTTTGGGCCTTATTAGAAGGTAGGCCGCTGGTTAGGTTGCCCCAGAAGGCATCGAAGGTTGCTTTGGCGAGTTCCTTCTGCACCCACGTTCGGTCGGAATTATTGGGGCCGTAGTCGTGGTCATCCCAGGTGGCGTAGTGGTGGGTGCGGGCTAGGAGGGCTTGCATTTCGGGCAGGCTGCGGGTGTGGGTATAGCGGTGGTGGTAGCCGGTTTTGGTGTACCAGTCTGGTTCGCGGAGGTACATATTGTCGCCCAAGTGGATCATCAGGTCGGGGTTCTTCTGGTCGATGGAAGTGAAAATTTCGTACTCGCTGCCGTAGCCGTTTCCGGGGCGGTCGTAGGCGGGCTCATTGATATACGTACAGCTTCCTAGAGCTACCCGAAAGGAGGGTGGGTCTTTGCGCCAGCGCCAAATGTCTTGGGCGGTAAACTCGGTGGGGTAATCCAGTTTTACGGCCTTACCATCAATAAAAAGGCGGTAGGTGTAGTGTTGGCCGGGCTGTACTTGGTCGGCGATCATTTTGGCGGTGTAAGCGGTAGCGCGGTTGGTTTGCACTTCGTTGGTTGTCAGGGTGCGCCCTTCGTCGTCGGTGTATTCTATTTTCACGAGGGCGGGCACCTTTGTTTGGGCCCAGATCATCACTTCCATTTGCTCGCAGTACCCCAGCATCGGGCCAGACTGCAAGAGCTCTTTTTGGGCGCGGACGCAGGTGCAAAGAAGGGTAAGGAAGAGTAGGCTTAACAGGCTGCGCATAGCTTTTGTAGAATTGATGGATTTGTTTGGGCGGCAAGATATACCTAAACTTATTACCTTACAGACTCACAGAAAGCTACAATGACATCCTACCGTGTATTACTGATCGAGGATGACCCGCTCGAAGCTACGCTCGCTAAGCGCACCATTCTTCAGATCGACAAAAATATCGACGTCGTCCTCTTACACGACGGCGCCCACTTCCTCGAATTCTACAACCAGAACCATCCCGTTCAGGGCGTAAGCCTTGCGATCATGGACCTGCACATGCCCCGCATCGACGCCTTCGGCGTCCTCAAAGCGCTACAAGACAGCGGCCAGCGCGCGCCCTTCCCCATCGTCATGTTCTCCGCTTCCGAAGACCAGGAGGAAATCGATAAAGCCTACCAACTCGGAGCCTCGGCCTTCGTCAATAAACCCACCGCGCCCAAGGCCTACCGAGCCGCGATGGAGCACATCATCAACTTCTGGCTAACGACCAACCGGAGGTAGGAGCGTTCAGCATTCAGGGCTCAGCGTTCAGGCTACCACTGAATGCTAAATCCTGATTACTGAACGCTGGATCCTGAACCCTTTTACTCCCCTCCCACAAACGCCAACGCCCGCTCATCCATCCAGTTGTGTTCCTTGCCTCGCAGTGCGAACCCCACGTGCCCGCCCCAGGCGGGCGTCTCTAGCGTAATCAACGGATGCGTCTGCGCCAACTCGTGTGGGTTGCAGGCATCAGGGACGATGGGGTCGTTCTGCGCATTCACGATCAGGACCGGAGCGGTCGTGCCGCCAACAAAGTTGCCAGACGAGAGGTAGGCGTAGTACTCATCCAAGTCGTCGTAGTCACTGATACAGAGCGAAGTAGCGCGGTCGAAATCTCGCCAAACTTTCACGTCTTTTAGTTTGGAAAAATCAACGCGGCCGGGGAACTGGGCTTCCTTTGCCATGATCTTGGCCGTCAGGGAACGCTTAAACTTGATGCGGTAGATGAAGTTCTCTCGCAGGTCTAGGCTGTCCGCGCTATGTTGGATGAAGACTGGGGCGGAGAAAGCTACGCCGTGGGTTACTTCCTTCGGCCGCCGATCGCCCATCGTGCCGAGGTACTTTAGGGTCAGGTTCCCCCCCATGCTGTAGCCTACCAGTACTACGCGGTCAAACTTGCCCGTACTCAGGGCGTGGTCAACAACCGTTTCAACGTCTTCCGTCTGGCCGTGGCTGTACAGTTTTGGGGTACGGTTCATTTCTTCGGAGCAGGAACGGCAGTTCCAGGCGAGGGCGTGCCAACCGTGCCGACGGAAGTAGCGCGCAGCGCTAGCAACATACACCCTCCGGCTGTCCCCCTCCAACCCATGAGACAATACGACGAGCTTGCGGCTGTCTTCGTCATGGTCCAACCAGTCCAAGTCCAGAAAGTCCCCATCTGGCGTAGTGATCCGCTCGCGGCGATAAGCAACGGGTACCGACCGGAAGATGTTTGGGGCAATGGTTTGGTAGTGGGCGCGAAGACGACGAAACACGGGCAGGAGTTTTAATAATAGGGTGTGTAACCTGTCTATAAATTAGTCCGCCGACTATCATCAAAACGCGCAGCGTTTTTATAAGCCCCTCCCCCCGTGGGGAGGGGTTGGGGAGGGGGTTTGCACGCGGAGACAATACACTACAGATTACACACCCTAGTTTTAATAATTGGTGCAAATTTAAGCATTCAGCAATCGGTGTTCAGCCGGCCCGATGCAGCAGCGACAGCCTGAATCCGGAACCCTGATTGCTGAACGCCAAAATTGAACCCGAACGGCCACTTCAGGGTTAGCCCACCATGCGCTATTTCCCTACCCTTCTTTGTTGCTTGTTCATTTTCTGTTGTGGTTCTGCCTACGCCCAAGAAATGAGCCTCCACCTGCCGTCCTTCAACCAGCAAAGCCTCGACCACCAGAAAACGGCCATGCTCACCCTCGGAGGTTGGGCGGTGGCCAACATTGCTGCCGGAGGGGCGCTTCAGGGCTCTGCCGAAGGCACTACCAAACACTTTCACCAGATGAATGCCCTCTGGAATACCGTAAACCTCGCTATTGCGGGCTTTGGTTATTACTCCGCCATGAAGTCCGACCCAGCCACTTGGGACTTGGCGACTAGCCTGAGCGAGCACAACGGTTTCCAGAAAGTATTGCTCTTCAACGCTGGCCTAGATGTAGGTTACATCATGGGCGGCCTCTACCTCACCGAACGCGCCAAACGACCGGGCGTAAACGCCGACCGCCTCAAAGGCTTCGGCCAAAGCGTTATGCTGCAAGGGGCGTTCTTGATGGCTTTTGACTTGGTGAACTACTTCATCGCTGCTGGGAAAAACGAGGCAATCCCCCTGCTTTTGGGCAGTACGGAGAATGGGTTGGGGCTGATGTTGATTTTTTGAATTTGGTAGGCACGTTTAAGGAAAAGTTAAAGCGGCCAACAGGGGTCGCGTATGGGATATACGGCACTGCGGAAGGGCCTGAAGCGGTTCAGGCTATCCTCCCCACGGGAAAGTGCCGCAGCTTACCTTGAGAATGGTAACCGTAAAGCTATCTGAAACAGGACCATCGCAAGCAGCACTATTTAACGGTGCTTCCATCGGGTCGTCCGTTGTTAGCGTCAGCGTTATCCCTCCGTTCTGTATATCTGTGGTGCTGGGAACATAAGCCGTGGCGGAGTTGAAGTCGGTTCCGCCGATGAAAGCACCACTTCCGGAGGTACTCCATGTCGCACTGAATCCGGTTACGTTATTTGGCGTAAAACCAGCACCTATAGTGGAAAGGCCAACATCCTCTGTGGAGCATATCGTAATCGGGCTGCCGGCTTCTACGGTTACATTACAGACAGAGCACGCCCCTTGTAGGACCATCATTTCCGACATTTCCGATATCATACATCCGTTTCCGTCGGTGTAAGTGTACGTGATTACGTGGGTCCCAGCACCAGCCGCAGCTGGGTTGAAGCTGTAGGTCATACCGTTACCGTCGTCCGTGACACCGGAGCCGGAGTAGACGCCGCCCGTTGGTGTTGCGCCGCCGAGACCGGTCTGTGTACCTGCGTCAACGCAAATATCTGCAGGGGCAGTGAAGGCGACTGTTGGTAGGGCGAAGACTTCCACATCATCGGAAGCACTGTTCGTACAGTTATTTCCGTCAGTGTAAGTGTAGGTGACCGTGTGGGTGCCAACACCAGCCGAAGCTGGGTCGAAGCTGTAGGTCATGCCGTTGCCGTCGTCGGTGACGCCGCTACCGGAGTAGACGCCGCCCGTTGGCGTTGCGCCGCCAAGACCGGCCTGTGTACTTGCGTCAACGCAGATATCTGCGGGAGCAGTGAAGGC
>CALEDI010000232.1 GCA_937949535.1 uncultured Lewinella sp.
CAAGGTAACGAAGTCGAAATTCTGGAAGCCTACAAAGAGATAATCGCTAAGCTAGGTTCAGGGGAAAACATATTTGTACACTGTGCCGCAGGAGTACACCGTACTGGATTATTCATCTACGGACTATTGCTAGAACTCGGCTTTGACTTCACTCAAGCTAGAGAATTGATATACACAATTAGGCCAGTAACGGCGATTGAGATGGTCGGAAAACACTGGAAATGGATAGAAAGGGTAGTTGATGATGGCAAGTAGTGAAAATTGCTCATAATAGATATTGGCTGAATTGAGGTTGGAGGCGGCTCTAGTTGTGAACGGATCTTGCCCGTTAACCGCTGAGCCCACAACAATAACTAACCCAACAGCACCGTTGAAATCAACCCTACGAATAGCTTAAAACCTAAACCCTTAACAATTGAAAATCATCCTATTATTAATTAGCCTTCCGCTTTTTCTCCCTCTAAGCGGGCAATCTCAAAAAAGCCACAAACTGTCAGCTTTTCATGGTAATGTATACCAGATGCCAGTGTACTCAGAGGCAAAAGGATTTTCTGAAGGGATAGGGGAATTTGACAGCATTGGCCATATTATTTTACCTGAGTTGAATTTTAGACCGGCCTATCCAGATGAGCATTTCCCAACCTACGATTTGAAAGACAGGTTTGCTTTTGTATTGAACGCTAACCTTACCATTAAGACAGACACTTGTTACCGTTTTACGTTGGTCAGCGACGATGGGTCACTGTTGTGGATCAACGACAGTTTATCAATCGACAATGGCGGAATGCACAAATGGAAAATAGGAAGAGACACCATAAAGTTGGCAAAAGGAAAATACAATTTGAGACTTTGGTACTATAACGCGGTAGGGCCGTGTGGGCTAGCGTTTAAAGTTGACGAAATTGACCCCAAATATTGCTTGACTTCGATCTCTAAAAAAGCGGAAGCCATCTGTTTATCTTTTGATGAAGATGATTTTACCCTTGATGCGGAGCATAGAGAAAAGATTGACTCAACGTTAAAAGAATGGAAACCAGAGGGTAGTTTCAGCATATCGATTACGGGATATGCTGACGCCGTAGGTTCAAACCAGTACAATGATGTTCTTTCGCTGCGCCGAGCAGAACAAGTCGGGAACTACCTGAGCCAGACAATAAGTATTTCAAGTGATGCTCTTGAAGTAGCAGGGAAGGGGGAGGTTGAAAATATTGAAAAGGGTTGTAGGACTACTAGATCGGTGGTTGTGGAGTTTAAAAATGACTGAAATAGCTGAGTTCGGCGGCAGTCTCACCAAATCCTCCCCACTCCCCCTCAAATTCTCTTAACCTCCTAGCGAATAATAACTTCATTTTTCAAAGCCCTACGTAAAACCCTATCTTTACGCCCACACAAACCGAAAATGCTAAAATACTTAACCGTACTCCTACTCTTCGGCCTCGGCAAATGGTGGCACCGCACCGCAGGTGCGGACGCGCTGCGCTTCCTGCTGGCCCCAACCGACGGGCTGGTGAGCCTCGCCACCGGAAAGCCCGGCAGTTGGCGGGTAGGGGAGGGCTACCTCCACGCTGGGCCAGACTTCATCGTCGATGCCTCCTGTGCGGGCTTCAACTTCTTGCTCATCGCCTTCCTGTTGTTGGCGTATTTGCTACTGCGGCGGTTCGAGGCTTGGTGGGCAATCCCCGCCGCATTATTCGCCGCTTGGCCCCTGACCGTGCTGGCCAATACCTCGCGCATCCTGACCATTCTTCTAGCAGGTTCCGCTCCTAGTGGCATCGGCGAAGCCGCCTGGCACCAAGGCCAGGGCGTATTCGTTTACCTCACCGTCTTGGTCATCACCGGCGGCTTGCTGACGTACTGCCTGAAGGGCTTTACACCACAACCACCAAACCGCTATACATTGACACTGATTAAGTGGCCCTTACGCTAAAACGCGTAGCGTTTTCACAAGTCCCTCCCCCGTGGGGAGGGATTTAGGGAGGGGGTTTTAGTCGATGTATAGCGGTTTGCCACAACCACCATCCCTGACTTGATAACCCAAGCAGACCACAATAAACATCTTTAACCACCAACATGAACTTCCTAACCAATCCCCGCTGGCTCTTCGCCGTAACGACCCTTCCGATCCTGATTTTTTCGTGGTTGGCTTACCGGCAGTACACCCTGATTGCGTCCTTGTTGAATACTGGTGAAAAAGACAGTTGGCTGCTATTTGCCTACGCGACGGTCGTGCTACTCCTCAGCGTTACCGGCGCGGGTGTTTGGCTGGCGAGGAACAAGCAAAAAGTACCGGTAGCGTTGGCGGTGGGGCTGTTCATGGCTACGGGGCTGTACCTTTTCTTTGGGGTTTGGTCTATGGAACACCTGACGCCGTGGCGCATACCCAACTGGCTGGCGGGCGAGGATTTATTGCTCTACCTCTTTACGTTCTCGATGCCCGCGATGGGCTACAGCCTGCTCGCGGCGGTGCATTACGCTACGCCGGAACCGGAGGAGCGTAAGGTTTGGCCCAACTTCGCAGGGGCCTTCGGTATTCCGGTGGCTATCTACCTGTTTGGATCGGTACTGATCCCGATCATGGGCAATGTCCGTGGTCGCTTTTTTGAGTACCTGATGGTGATTTGTTTTGTGACCTCAACCGTCGCTTTTCTGTTCTTTCTGGTGCGGGGGATTTACCTCTTGGCCCTTGGCCGAGGTCGTTTGCTAACCGAATACCGCCTTGCGTGGTTGGTTCCGGTGGCGATCGTTTTTCCGCTGCTGGGCCTCTTCATCAACAACGGCCACTGGCGGCCGGGGGAACTCCGTCACGCGACCGACTCCATCTTCGGAGATTTTAGCCATCCGGCCTTCTACGTCATGGCGCTAATGAACGGTATTTTGCTGTGTTTGCCGGCCTACGAAAACAAACTCTATCGCTTGTTTTTGTTTTTGGGACGGAGCGTTTTACTGGCCTTCATCGTGTACTTTTTCGTGGTGTTTTTGCCGTATTTACCTTTGTCCATCGGGGCGATTTTGTTGGTTGGGGTTGGTTTCTTGATGCTTACGCCGCTGATGTTGCTGCCGATTCAACTGACGACCTTGCGGGACGATTTCCGTTACTTGGCAGGCAAATTTGACCAGAAATTCTTGATGGCTACCGGCGTGATTGCCTTCCTGATGATTCCGCTTTTCATTACGCTGCGTTATACCCAAGACAAGGCTGCGCTAGACAGCGCACTCGACTACGTCTACGCGCCAGCGGATGCGAATACCGAGGCGATAAATACCGCTGGTTTGGCGCGGGCCGTTGCGGCCATCGATGAGCACAAAGGACGGGGCAACGACTTCGGTTTCGCAACCGGAACGCCCTACCTCAGCAGTTATTACCGCTGGTTGGTGCTCGACAACCTGACGCTCTCCGACGAAAAACTGAACACCCTGAAACGGGTGTTCATTGGGGCAGATGCTTTGGGCGCTAGTGACGCAGCCTTCCGGGACAACGACTTGGTGAACCTGACCAAAACGGCGGTAGAATCTGCCTGGGACCCCAAGCAGAAAGCTTGGAGTACGTGGGTGAATTTGGAGCTTACTCAAGCCGAGAGTACGCTGGGGCGGGGCGAATACCAGACCGTATTTGAACTGCCCGAAGGCGTGTTTATTGATGATTACTATCTCTACGTCGAAGATAAAAAGGAACACGGCATCTTGGCTGAGCGCAAGGCCGCAACTTGGGTCTACAACAACATCGTGCGGGGCAACCGAGACCCCGGTTTGCTGCGCTACGTGACGGCCGATGAGGTGGAGTTCAAGGTCTTCCCCTTCCGCGCGGGCGAGACGCGCCGCACGGGCATCCGCTTCTTGCACCGCGAGCCGTTTGCGCTGGCCTTTGATGGTGAGGTGTTGCAGTTGGGCGTTCCGGGGCAGCACCCTGTTGCTGACTTAGGAACGAACGTTGCCGGAGAGCAAGCCTACCTGACCAAAGCGGAGAAAGGGGCGCTGCCGCAGGTGCAAAGAAAGGTTAGCGTGCACTTCGTGGTAGACGCTTCGCGGCAGAGCCCAGAGACCGAAGAGGCGATGGTCTCCCGCATCCGAGACTTCGCCGCAAAACTCCCGCCCGGCACCCCGCGCCCGCGCCTAACCTTATGCGGCACCTTCCCCGAAAACATCGACTTCGACGCCGACTGGGAAACCCGCCTGCAACACACCGCGCCCGGCGGCTTTTTCGCCCAGCGCGCCATCGAGAACATCCTCTCCGCCGAGCTGGAAAACCCCACCGATACCGACTACCAAATCGTTGTCGCCAACAACGAAGGCGCTGCCCCAATCTACACCAACGATTTCTCCGCCTGGGCCGCCGCCTACCCCGAAGGCGACGATTTCTACCTCCTCGGAACCAACCAACAACTCTACCTCCACCGCCTGAGCCGAAACCCAGCCAATGCCCAATCGCCAGTACTGGCCTTCTTACCCGCAAAACCGGTCCACAAAGGCCAAAACGCCTACTACGCTACCGACGGCCAGGGCGCCGTTTTGTCCTCCAGCCATACCTTCAATTATACCGACCTGAAGGCCAACGATTGGTCTTCCGCCGTAGCCCTCCGCCAGCAATACCTCGCCAACCAGCAAACCGGACAAACCGGTTACCGCCCATGGCTCGCCGAGGTGCGCGGTAGCTTCCAAACCCGCGTCTTGATGCCAATTACCGCTTACCTCGTCGTTGAAAACGAAGCCCAAAAAGAGGCCCTCCGCCGAAAACAGTCCGAAACCCTCGACGCTGACCCCGCCCTAGACCTCGAAGAAACCGACCCCATCCGTCGCATGAGCGAGCCGTGGTGGGTCTGGCTGCTGGGCGCGCTGGTGTTCTGTGTCGCGGTTGGGCGAAGGCGGTTTGTGCTTTAGACGGCTAAAACTGCGAACCAAAGTCATGCTCAAACTCATGGAACTCCTCCGCACTAGGGTCGTAGGTAAGCTCGATGTTGAGTATGTCCGCAATCGGTTCAATCAATGTTGCGGTAAAAGTAGTATTGACGATGAGCGTTTCGGGGATGTAACCGAGTTCTTTCAATTGGCGGCAAAACCGCTTCGCGAAGGTGCTCTTCAAGCGTTTGTAGTGGAACATTTCTGGCGGGTGCGCGTAGGCAGACCGAGGAGATAACAGCGCGGCAAATATCGGTCGGTAGGCAGGCCCACCTTTAGCGTCTTTGTTTACCGTTGCGCGCATGTACCGCATGAAATAGAAATACTTAGTCTTTTGTCGCTCAAGGCCTGCTAGGCTGGTTTCTATTAGTTGGGGTAAGCCTTCTGTGTCTACGATGATTTGATGGTCTGGGTAGGCTCGTTCTACATAGCTGTCTTCCCAGACAACGTCTTCTTCGCCTTGCTCACGGCAGGTGCGTAAGAGGATGTTTTCCATAAATGCTTCTTCCGATGGCCCGCACACATAGTCTTCATCTTTTTGGTAGGCTAGCGCAACTTCCAGTGCTTGCTCAAGGCAATCGGCTAGGAAGGGTAGTTGCTTGTCTTTGGGTAGTGCTAAAGGATACCCCGGTATAAATTCCCTGATTTTGCAGTGTTGGAACGCTCCGGCAGTGGGTATTTTCAGCAGCTTATGCAGCAAGCGATCCTGTTTTTCTAGTTCAGCGGGGTTGGTGAACTCAACCTGGATGATTCTCTGGTTGAAAAAACGGAAGAGCTGCTCTCCTAAACCCGCATACTGCATCGTAGGGTCGCGCATATTGTAATAGCTTGAGAGCCCCTCATCACCAATTGCAATGATGAGCGAGAACACTTCACCAGAGTTCCCGATGAAGTAGCACCAGCCAATCTCATCGGAGTAAAGGCTTTTTATCCCGAAGAGTTCGGATTCCTCCATGAACCTCCAAGGTGCTGCGTCGCGGAGGGCTACTGCTTGTTCAAATACGTCTTGCCAGTCTTCGCGGTTGGAGTTGTTCAGGGCCATAGATTTGTTGATTTTGTAGGGCAAGTTTACGAAAAACATACAAGCTACAGCTCATTTGCATGTGCTTTTACCCAAGCCGCCCGCTCCAAGATGGCGGCTTTGTCTTCACCGCTCTTTTTGTCCCAAGTTTTATACATGAACGCCATACGGAAGTTGTTGCCGAATTTTTCGCGGTGGCGGTCTAGGAAGTCCCAGTAGAGGCTGTTGAAGGGGCAGGCTTTTTCGCCGGTTTTTTCTTTGTGTTTGTAGTGGCAGCCTTTGCAGTAGTCGCTCATTTTGTTGACGTAGTTGGCCGAGCTGCAGTAGGGTTTGGTGGCTACCAGCCCGCCGTCGGCCCGTTGGCTCATGCCCCGGGTGTTGGTGATTTCTACCCACTCAATCGCGTCGATGTAAACACCTAGGTACCAAGCATCTACTTCGTCTGGGTGGACGCCGAGGATGAGGGCGAAGTTGCCCGTCACCATCAGCCGCTGGATGTGGTGGGCGTAGGCCATATCTAGGCTTTGGTTTACGGCGTGGCTCAGGCAGTTCATCTTCGTCTTGCCGCTCCAGAACCACTCGGGCAGTTTGGCTTGGTGGTCGAGGTCGTTGGCTACCGCAAACTGCGGCATCTTGGCCCAGTAGACGCCCCGCATGTATTCGCGCCAGCCGAGAATCTGGCGCACGAAACCCTCTACTTGATTGATGGCAATCTCTTCCGGTCGTTGCTGCCATTCGTTTACCGCCGCGTCGATCACTTCCTTCGGCGAGATCATCTTCACGTTCATCGCGAAGCTGAGGTTCGCGTGGTAGAGCAAAGGATGACGGACGGTCATGGCGTCTTGGTACGTCCCGAATAATGGTAGCCGATTCTGGACGAAATCGGCCAAGGCTTCCAGACATTCGGCGCGGGAAGTAGGGTAGGCGAGGGTGTTTTCCTTGATGCGGCCAATCGTTTCCACCCCGTTGCGTTTCAGCATTTCCACGATGTCCGTTACGTCTTTCGGGAAGGTACTTGCGGTGGGGAAGTTGATGCCTTTGGGCAGGCTGCCTCGGTTGTCGTGATCGTAGTTCCACTTGCCGGTTAGGGGGTCTTCGCCGTTGGCTTCCATCATCACGTTGTGGCGCTTGCGCATCATGCGGTAGAAGGTCTCCATGAGGTAGGTCTTCTTGCCCTCGAACAAGTCGGCTAGGTCGTTGCGGTCGCTGAGGAAGTGGTGGGTATCTACGAATTCGATTACTCCTCCAAAGTTTTCCGAAAATGTTTTTAACTCTTGATCGAGGCGATATTCATCGGGCAGTTGGTAGCGGATGGTGTTGGCCTTGAGGTGTTGGGCGTCGTGGAGAAGATTATCGGAGATGGATTCGAGTTGCAGCTCGCGGGTTTCGTTGAGGGTTCGGTAAATGACCTGGTGGCCGGCGGCGCGGAGCGCGGTGGCGAAGCTGCGCATTGCGGTAAAGAAGGCACAAACCTTCTGGATGTGGTGGCGAGTATAGGTGGCTTCCGACCAGGTTTCGTAGAGGGCAAAGGTGACGTCGTTGTCGACCTGCTGAAACCAAGGGTGCTGTTCGTTTAGTTGGTCGCCAAGGATTAGGTGTAGGGCGGGCATTGCTTGTTTTTTTGCCTAACGTGGAGGGTGGGGGATGGTTTAGGGGTAGGGGGTGTAATCTGTAGTGTATTGTCTTCGCGCGCAAACCCCCTCCCCAAACCCCTCCCCACGGGGGGAGGGGCTTATAAAAACGCTGCGCGTTTTGATGATAATCGGCGGACTAATTTACAGGCAGACTACACACCCTAGGTTTAGGGGTAGGAGGTGTAATCTTTAGTGTATTGTCTCCGCGCATACTCCTTTCAGGGCAGTTAAGCTCCAACGTTTCCAACACCCGTTATCGCGTAGCGATTATCCCTCGGATAACCTCGGACGTAGTCCGAGGACAGACAGTGCTTCCAACACCCGTTATCGCGCCTCGGATAACCTCGGACGTAGTCCGAGGACTCCGCGCATAAGCACCCCTACCAAACTCGCTCCATAATGACGGTATCAATCCGTTTTCTGCCAACAAAACCGATGCCGACCTGGGTGCCCACCATCCGGAACCCGAAGCCTTCATGGAACCGGATGCTGGCGCCGTTATTGGCCCATATTTTTGCCGTTAGGTGGCGGTAGCCGAGTTGGTGTGCGGTGGGGAGCAGCTCGTCGTAGAGGTGTAGTCCGATCCTTTGTCCTTGGTAGCCTGGGGCTAGGAAAATGGTGATTTCTCCGGCGAGGACGTAGCCGCCCCGGTCGCTGTAGGGCTTCACGTAGGCGAAGCCTACGGTTTCTTCTGCGGCTTCTTTGGCTACGAAGACCGCGCAGTTTTCGGCTTCAATGATGGCTTGGTAGTCGGCTGCGGGGCGGGGCTCCAGTACCATCGTTGCGATGCCGAGGTATTGGTTGAAGATATCTGCGATGCGCTGCGCATCGGCTGTTTTTGCGGGCAGGATGGTCATGTTGAAGGCGTGTTTACTGGGAGGATTTGTTGTATCCAATATACCACTCGGCGCTAAAAGTTGGGTCTATCTGTTTGAGGTGATGAACGAGATGAAGGAGGTAATCCTCGATCAAGAAACCGAGGCAGCTTTCTGCGCCTTTTTGCACGGGGCGCATCGCCATTTTGTCGAAGTCGTGTTCGCGGGTTTTCCGGTTCAAGAGTTCCTCGGGCAGGTGGAAGAGCATTTCGGCAAGGTGGTGCTGTGCGGCCCGAAAGGTTTCGATCACCTCAGCGGTTTCGCGCTGTTGGTAGCCGTTGCGGATTACCCACGCTTCTTGGTTGTAACCGGCGAACCGCAGGTGATCTTGGTCTGCGGCCATCAGGAACCGGCGGTGGTTGTTGTAGGCCGAGTCGGTCAGGTGGCCGAGTATTTGGATGGGAGACCATTTTCCTGGGGCTAGGGGGCTACTCAGGAAATTGTCGTCGAACTTAACGAGCATTTGGGCGGCGGCGCGCAGGATGCCGTGGAGGGTTGAAGGAGCAAGGTTCATTCGCTGTGTTTTGGGGGCAATATAGTGGTTGATGGCTATTACAATGTACTAAATATGATAGCCCTGCCTAAGGCTTCGAAGGGGGGGCATATTTAGCGAAGGGTTGAACGCTTGCCGGTAGGCAACGTTCAGCCCTTCGCTTCACGATTACCGCCCTCTAAATCGCCCCCTGCATCCCGCGTCCGCGCCCACAAAACACGAAGTAAAAACAGGAGTCATCCCGGAGTTTGGACGGTATCTCTAGCGTTTCATTCTCTGTCTCCGATGTAGCTGGCATAAAAAAGCGATCAGCGGGCAGCATTCAGAACTGTTTTGCCTGAATGCTGCCCGCTGATCGCTAAAAACCTTGTCAAATACTGCAAAACATGGTTATCCTAATCAAAAATCAGGGATGACTCATGTTCTAGTTTACCGTTTTGGAGGAGCAACTTTACTGTCCCCGAACAAAGAGGTATTGCGCACTTGACCCCGTAGTGGAGGCGTTGCCCTCACTCGGTAATACCATTGCTTCTTGGTATTCCCAGCCGTTGCTGATGAGGTAGTTTACGGCGTGCATCACGGAGTTGAATTTGATGCGCTCACCATCGTTGGGGTTGATGACTTCCATGTTCTGGCGGCCAATGCCACGGATGCTCTGGCCGTAGTCGATGAAGATGTTCACTTTATTGGAAAGGAACCGTTCTTGGGCGATCATTCGAATCATGGACACCTGTTCGAGATTGTTGATGTTGACGCCGTCAACCACCACTTGGGCGGAGGCAACGCTCGTCGCTCCCAACAGGAGCATGAAGGCAAAAAATAACTTTTTCATGTGGCGTAGTTTTGATGATTTGAAAGATAAACCTTTATTCCGGCCGTTTGATTGACCGGAAAAACAAGTATAGGAGTTTCTTAACAAAATTTGGACGCTTGGCCGACGTTATTGAAGCGTCCAGCATTTAGGCAGCCAGGTTTGCGCCCAACTACACTCTCCTCCCAATGATCTATCTCTTATCCTTTATTCTAAGTTTCAGCTCCGCCGCAACGCCTCCGGGCGATATCGTAGAATGGCAGGGAGAAATGACCGTAGACATGGGAGACATCTTCCAGGGCGAAGACCACCTCCACGTCTTCAAATTCAAGAACTTAACTGATGCGCCAATACTGGTGGAAAACGTCCGAGCAGGCTGCGGTTGCACCGCAACCGAGTGGGAAAACGTACCCGTCGCCCCCGGCGAGATCGGATCGATCAACGTCACCTACGACGCGATGAACGTCGGTTATTTCCGGAAGTACGTCAAGGTTTTCTTCCATGACCACCGGGGCGGACACAAGCTCTGGCTAGAAGGTTTCGTCGAGAAATGACCGCCGATTATCGGAAGGGATACCGAGAGGCGGAGCAAAGTGTTACCTTCGCGACTCATTGAATAGAAAACAGATTTCAACGATCAGAAAGCAGATGACCTCCAACAAAAAGGGTCTGGCCTTGATGGTTGAATGCTGAACACTAAACTCCGATTTTATGACTTGGTTACTTTGGGTAATCCTTCTTGGCTACGCTGGCCTGAGCGCCGCACTTTACAAACTGTTTCCGAAGGCTGGGAAGCCAGCCAGCCAAGCACTCATACCCCTCAAGAATATGATGGTGGTGGCAGAGTTGGTTGGCCGCAAACCTTGGCATGCTTTTTTGCTGCTCATTCCTTACTTCAACGTCTTCATCTTTGCTGCGCTGATGGTAGACTTGTGCCGCTCCTTCGGCCGCTTCAACTTCGGTGAGCACATCCTCTCCGTCATTGCCTCTTGGGGCTACTGGGGCTGGATGGGCAAACGAGACGACCTCAAGTATGAAGGTCCAATTCTGGCCAAAGAGCGCATCTTCCGCCACGAACTTGCCATCGCTGAGAAGTCTGGAGACAAGCGGGAGATCAATAAGGTCTACGGCAAATTCCGGGATTTTGAGAAGCCTTTTTACCGAGAATGGGCCGAAGCAGCCATCTTCGCCGTCTTCGCTGCCGCGATGATTCGTTTGCTGCTCATCGAGTCTTACATCATCCCGACGCCCTCGATGGAGGGCAACCTGAACGTAGGAGATTTTCTCTTCGTTTCCAAGATCCATTACGGTCTTCGCCTGCCGGAGACCATACTGATGATTCCGCTGGCCCACAACCGTGCGCCTTTTATTGGTGGCGAGTCTTACATCGAAGGGGCGGAGTTGCCTTACCGCCGCTTGCCCGCTATTGAGGCCATTGACCGCTATGATCCGGTGGTGTTCAACGTCCCGGCCGGAGACAGCGTCTACATCACGCCCGGCCGCAACCATTACCCCTTTGAGCTGCGCGCCGGAGGGATGATCCCGCAAAGAACGGAACGCGCCATCGAAAACGGCCATTACAAACTCACTACGCGCCCAAGAGATAAGCGCGACCACTACGTGAAGCGCGCCGTCGGCCTGCCCGGCGAGCGCCTACAGATCAAGGACCGCCAAGTAATCATCGACGGAGCGGCCGTAACCGATCCGGAAAATGTGCAGTTCAGCTACATCGTCAGCCCCGCACCCAGTGAAATCTCGGCAGAATGGTCTGACTGGGGCATCAGCGCCGAAGATTACTACCAAGATCGAGAAGGAAGCATGATTTTCTTCCTCAACCAAGACCAGATTGAGAAGATGAAGGCCGAAAACCCTTCCATCAGCATCACCCATACCGACAAGACCGCCGAGGGTGGTGTACGGATGCACCCCCACGATACGAAGTACTACGGCAACTGGTCGGTAGACAACTACGGCCCCGTAACCATCCCCGCCAAGGGCATGACGATCAAGCTAGACGACGCTACCCACCGCCTCTACTGGCGCGCCATCCGGGTCTACGACGAAAACCCGAGCTACGAAGCCCGGGG